>JBBRTN010000084.1:0-7019 GCA_038244395.1 Ignavibacteria bacterium | reverse complement strand
ATGTCTGTTCTTCATTGCATAAAGAAGAGTTGTTAAAATTCTTGCGCCGCTTGCTCCGATAGGGTGACCGATTGCAACTGCGCCTCCGTTAACGTTTACTTTCGTTTCATCAAGTCCTGCGATTTGATTTACTGCGCATGCCTGAACTGAAAATGCTTCGTTAGCTTCGACTAAATCCAGATCTTTTACTTCAAGTCCCGCTTTTTCCAAAACATTTTTTATCGCATAAGCAGGCGCGGTCGTAAACCACTCCGGCTTTTGGGCGAATGATATCTGGGCAATAATTTTTGCCAGAGGAGTAATCCCAAGTTCCTTTGCCTTTTCCAGTGACATTAAAACCATTGCAGCTGCACCGTCATTGAGATTGGATGAATTGAAGGCTGTTACAGTCCCGTCTTTCTCAAAAGCACCTTTTAAAGTTTTTCCCTTTTCAAAATTTACTTTCTTCGGATCTTCATCTTCGGAAATTATAATTGTTCCTTTCCTGTCCTTTATTTCTACCGGTACGATCTCTTCTTTAAAAAAACCTTTCTCTATTGCGTTTAATGCTCTCTTATAACTTTCTTCCGCAAATGCATCCTGTTCTTCGCGGGAGATTTTCATTTCCCTTGCACACATTTCTGCAGCGCTTCCCATATGAAAATTATTATAAATATCCCAAAGTCCGTCATTTATCATTCCGTCAATAATAGTCCCGTTCCCGAGCCTGTATCCTGTCCTCGCCTTATCAAGATAATAGGGGACATTGCTCATTGACTCGAATCCTCCTGCTATTATAATTTCCGCATCTCCGCATTTGATTGCCTGCTCGGCAAGCATCACAGCCTTTAGTCCGGAGCCGCAGACTTTATTTATTGTCAGTGCAGACACCGAGTCCGGAAGCCCGGAATATATAGCCGCCTGTCTTGCAGGTGCCTGACCCATTCCCGCAGGAAGGACACATCCCATTATTACTTCCGATACATCTTCCGGTTTTATATTAGCTCTTTTGATTGCTTCTTTAATTACTATTGCACCAAGCTCGGGTCCTTTCAGAGAAGATAAGCTTCCCAGATAGCTCCCGACAGGTGTTCTTACTGCCGCTGCGATTACTACTTCTTTCATTTATTTATTTGCGTTTAAATTATATAAAATTTCTGCTTCTGTATTTTTCTATTTTAAAATTATTTCATTTACTAAAAGACAGTTTCCTCTCATTACATATATTAATATTATAGTTTCCACGCCGTCTTCACAATCTCTGTAAACTCATCCGCCTTAAGGCTTGCGCCTCCGATCAGCGCTCCGTCTACTCCGCAGGCAGATAATATTTCTTCCGCATTCTTTTCGTTTACACTGCCGCCGTACAAAATCAATAATTCATTTGACGCTTCGCTGCCATATAGTTTTGAAATGACTTTCCCGATGAATCCATGCATATCACTGACTTGCTGTGCAGTTGCATTAAGCCCTGTTCCTATTGCCCAGACGGGCTCGTATGCAATTACAATTTTTTGCATTTGCTCTTTGCTTATATCCGCAAGTCCGTCGCGTATCTGCTCTTCGATTACTCCATCGTAAATTCCATCCTCTCTTTCTTCAGGAGTTTCACCGACGCAAAAAATAGGTTTCAGATCAAACTCGATTGCCTTTGCGATTTTTTTATTTATGATTTTATTTGTCTCGTGAAAATATTTTCGTCTCTCGCTGTGGCCGATAATAACATATTCGCAACCAACGGATTTAAGCATGGCAGCTGAAATCCCGCCGGTAAAAGCGCCGTCATTTTCATAATATAAATCCTGTGCGCCTAATTTTAGCGACGTATCTTTTACTGTTTTATTAACAATTCCCAGTGAGATGTATGAAGGGCAAACCAGTACATCGAGTTTTTCGGCAAATTTATTTCCTAAAATCATTTCAATTTCTTCGGCAAGCTTCTTTGAAGAACTGTAGTCTAAATTCATTTTCCAGTTGCCCGCTATTAGTTTTCTTCTCACGTATATTTTATTTGATTCAAATCTCTTTTCCGGCTGCCATGGGCTCATATGTCCAGATTTTTAATTAACATTTCGTTGACAATTTTCGGATTTGCCTTACCCTTACTCTCCTGCATTATCTTTCCCACAAAAAAACCAGCTAACTTTTTTTCTCCTATCCTGTAACGTTTTACTTCATTCGGATTTTCCTCAAGTATTTTTTTTACAAGCTGTTCGATTTCGGAATTATCCGAAACCTGTGAAAGGCTTTCTTCATATTTCTTAAAAATATTTTTTTGTTCCTCTTCGTTTTTGCCGTCAAGAAGCTTATTAAATATTTCTTTTGATGCAGTAACACTTATGTTACCCGCCGAAGAAGAATCAGAAAGCATTGCTATTACTTTTTCGGTCAGAGGAAATTCATTTATTCCGATTTTGCGTTCATTCAAAATCCTCTTTACATCCACCCTGAGTATGCCGGCTATAGTCCTGTATGTCTTTCCGTTCCTGTTAATTAAATCAGAAGCCGCATTCTCAAAATAATCTGCAAAATATTTTTCCTGTGTTAACTCTTCAGCATCTGTCTCGCTTAAGGAATATTCTTTTATGAATCTTTCCTTCCTCGCATCAGGAAATTCCGGAAGTTCACTCTCCACTTTTTTGATCCGGTCTTTTCCCACTCTCAGCTTCACCAGGTCAGGCTCCGGGAAATACCTGTAATCATGGGCTTCTTCCTTTGACCTTGTAGCGGTTGTCTTCTTATCCTTTGCGTTATAAGTCATTGTCTGATAAAAAACCTTTTCGCCATTCTCAGTCAAATCAATCTGTCTCCTGATTTCACTTTCAATTGCATCCACTACATTCTTGAATGAATTCAGGTTCTTGATTTCAGTCCTTGTCCCAAATTTTTCCGCGCCTTTTAATCTTACTGAAACATTTGCATCGCATCTCATTGAACCTTCTTCAAGATTGCCGTCATTGATTTCCAGATAAACGAGAATCTGTTTTATCTTTGACAAATATCTGTATGCCTCTTCCGAAGAATTCATATCCGGCTCACTTACAATCTCGATGAGCGGCACTCCGCATCTGTTAAAGTCTATCAGTGTTTCATTGTCTGAAAAATCATGAATTGATTTCCCCGCGTCTTCTTCCATGTGAATCCGGGTTATCCCGATTCTTTTTGTTTCCTGATTTTTTAATTTGATATTTAAATGTCCGTCATAGCAAATGGGATTCTCGAATTGCGTTATCTGGTAACCTTTTGAAAGGTCTGGATAAAAATAATTTTTTCGCGCAAAGATTGACTCTTCCCTGATTTTGCAATTTGCAGCAAGTCCCATCCTTATTGTAAACTCTACAAGTTTCTCATTAAGCACCGGCAGTGTCCCCGGGTAGCCGAGGCAAACCGGACAGACATTGGAGTTGGGAGACGAATGAAAATTAGTCGGGCATTTGCAAAACGCCTTCGATTTTGTCTTCATCTGAGCATGAACTTCAAGCCCTATCACCGGTTCATATTTTTCGTAAACATCTGTCAAATTATTCTGATGATAATTCGTTTATTAGTTTGAGTATAATTATTATTTTTCATTCCACAATTCTTCATTCATATTTCATTTTAGACAGTCTTCTAATCGCTTCTGCTCTTGCTGTCTTGTGATCCACTATAGGCGCCGGATAATCTTTTCCTATCTCTACGCTATACATCTTCTGCTCCATCATGCTCATAAGATTCGGTTCATGAATAAATTCAGCTGGCAAAGATTTTAGCTCAGGTAAATATTTTTTGATATAATTTCCATCTTTATCAAATTTCCTGCTTTGCATCCCTGGATTGAAAATCCTGAAATAAGGCTGTGCATCCGCACCCGCCGATGCGCTCCATTGCCATCCGCCGTTATTACTGGAAAAATCAAGATCAATTAATTTTTCCGCAAAATATTTTTCTCCAAGCCGCCAGTCAATAAGTAAATCCTTTGTAAGGAACATCGCCGTTATCATCCTTACCCTGTTGTGCATCCATCCTTCCTTATTAAGCTGCCTCATCCCGGCATCAACAATAGGGAAGCCGGTTTTTCCTTCACACCAGCTACTGAACTTTCCTTCATCATATTCCCACTTAACACTATCATATTCCTTCCTGAACGATTCAAAAATAATTCGCGGGTTATGAAAAGTAATGTGATAATAAAATTCTCTCCAGAGTAATTCATTTACCCATGTCTGAATTTCATTTCGCGAATCTTCTTTGTTATCGACATTAGATTTCTCAAGTCTTGAAAAAGCATTTCTAAAACATTCTCTGATTCCGACAGTTCCAAAATGAATGTGCGCAGAGAGCAGGCTTGTTCCATTAACAAAGGGGTAATCTCTTTTCGATTTATATTCATCTAATCTATTCTGACAGAAATCTTTTAATAAAATAATCCCTTGCTTCCTTCCCCCTTTTAAGAATGCAGAACTTTTATATTTTTTGTATTCCTTATCCGGTTTGTATTCCTTAAGACCTTTTAAAAAAAACTCATTTTTCTTTTCAAGCTTTGATAAATCAACTTCATGATTCATGTAATTCTGCTTTCTTAAGACTTCAAGCGCCTTATTTTTAAAAGGAGTGTAGATCTTGTATTGCTCTCCGTTTCCATTTTTAATTTCACCCGGTTCAAACAAAGTAGCATCAATAAAAGAATTAAAACTTCCTCCCTTATTCTCAATAACCTCTCTGACATCATTATCCCTGCCCGTACAGTAAGGCTCTACCTGCATGTTGCAGAATACAGATACTTCATTATGCAGATCTGTAATCTTTCTGAAAGTGTCAGAACTTTTTCCCTCAACTATCTGAAGATTAAATCCGGAGTTAGTCAGTTCGCCTTTTAATTCTTCCAGGCATTCTGTCAAAAAACTAATACGCTTTTCTCCGAAATATCTGAAAGTATTTTTATTTTTTATGTATAAGAACAAAAATTGTTTTTCGCCTGAAGTATTATTTATAAATTCACGAAGACCCCTGTTGTCGATGATCCTAAGATCTTTTCTGAACCAATAAATATTCAGCATTAAATCTGCGGCTTACGCTCGTTCAAAGAATTGCTCGTAAGCTTTACAAAAGAAGCATTATTCTGAAAATCTTTGATTGTTCTTGAATTAAGATAGCTCATTGATGACTGCAATCCTTCTGCGTATTCTTTTATTATTTTTGATACGGCACCTTTATAAGGTACAAGTGATTCTTCGCCTTCAATATAATTTTTCTTTTCCTGCTTCACTGCAAATGATGCGCTCCCGCAATATTTTTTCCACCGCTGATTATCGTATTTCAATACTTCACCCGGCGCCTCTTCAGTCCCCGCCAGCACTCTGCCGAACATAACCGCATCACATCCTAATGCCAACGCCTTGCACATTGCTCCGGGAGTATTTATTCCCCCGTCTGCAATTATTCTTACATCGCTCTTCAGCTTATTTTTTGCTTCCAAAGATCTGATGATCGCATCTACCTGTCCAATGCCTATTCCCGACCTTATCGAAGTGGAGCACATTGCCCCGTTGCCTATACCAACTCTTATCGCATCGACGTTCGCTTTAATCAAGAACTCTGTCGTCTCAAAGCTGGCAACATTTCCCGCGATTAATTTTAATTTATATTCCGAAACAATTTTATTAATAGAATTTAAAAACTCTTCTATCATCCTTGAGCCGCCGTTTGCTATGTCAATGCAGATTATCTTAATGCCGTAGTCAGCGAGACTTTGCAGTCTTACAATGTCTGTGCTTGTATTGATGCCGATTGCCGCAGACTTGTATTCTGATTCTTCTAAACCGTTATCCTGAAATTCTTTTATCTGTTCAATGATTGAATTGAACCTGTGAATTATTCCAAGGCATTTCAAATCCGCCAGCGCCTTCGACATTTTACCGCCAACAACAGTATTCATTGGCGAGCCTATTATCGGAACAGCTAATTTTATTCCGAGGAAGTCAACGCCCGTATCGCATTCGGAACGGTGAGCTATTTCTGAGATCTGATTCGGTAAAAGCGAAATGTCATCATATGTAAACGAATAACTGTCGCTGATCTTTTCAAAGCCCTTCTTAAGCCCGTTAGCCGAAATATTTAGTTTGTTTGAAATTAGTTTAGGCAAAATTTATTTTTAAAGTTTTATTTATCTGCTAATATACTTTCTTAATTTCCCTGATCGCATCCGATAATACTTTCATTAATAATTAATAATTAATAATTATTAATTGATTATGTATTCGACTTCAGACTCTCGGTTACCTTCGCAGCAGCCTCTTCAAGCGTAGTCGCAGATATCAGATTCAAACCGGATTCATCAAGTATCTTTTTAGCTTCTTCGGCATTTGTACCCTGAAGCCTTACGACCACAGGAACTCCGATATTAATATTTTTCGCTGCCTGGATTATTCCGTTAGCCACTCTGTCGCATCTTACTATTCCCCCGAAAATATTTATCAGGATCGCTTTAACATTTTTATCTGACAAAATAATTCTGAATCCGTTTTCGACAGTGTCGGGTGTTGCTGTTCCCCCAACATCAAGAAAATTTGCCGGTGAGCCGCCTGCAAGCTTAATCAGATCCATTGTTCCCATCGCAAGTCCCGCTCCGTTAACCATGCAGCCGACGTTTCCGTCGAGCTTGATATAATTTAAATTATATTTTGAAGCTTCCAATTCTAATTTGTCTTCTTCGTTTTCGTCTTTAAGCGAAGGATAATTTTTATGACGGTAAAATGAATTATCATCCAGAGTAACTTTTGCATCAAGCGCCAGCACCCTGTCATCATTAGTAACTACCATAGGATTTATTTCAAGCAATGATGCATCAAGCTCATCGTAAGCTTTATATAATGAAGAAATAAATTTCAGGAAATCCTTATAGGCATTGCCCTCAAGTCCCAGTCCGAACGCGAGATCACGCGCCTGGTATGAAAGGAGACCCACAGCAGGGTCTATCCAGACTTTGATAATCTTTTCCGGAGTTTCTTCGGCAACTTTTTCAATCTCCACTCCGCCTTCAGTAGAAGCCATTATTACAT
>JBBRTN010000083.1:0-7038 GCA_038244395.1 Ignavibacteria bacterium | reverse complement strand
TTTTGAAATAATATTATAAAATTTTTTATGATATTATTTTTTGCCGTACTTATTCCTACATAACCGGAACTGTCAATATTATTTAGCTCAATGGTAGAGCTCTGAAAATTGCTGCCGTCAATTGCGCGGTAACCAGTACCGCTTTGTCCGTAGCCGGGAACAAGGCATGTCCGGTTAATGACATTGTTCTTTATGGATCCGTTTGTAATTACACCGCCTATTCCTGTATTTAAATTATCTTCCAGGGTATTATTTTCAATTAAATTATTAACCCCGTTAGATCTTATTGCAAACAAACCTGTCTGACTGATGTAGCATCCCTGAACAGTTTTATTTGTTCCGTAGTAGAACTCGATTCCGTTATCTCTGAAACCCGAAATTTTCAGATCCTGTATTTTAAAATAATGTGTATTCAGCACATTGGAAATACCGTATTTTATCGTGACAGCGCTTACATTAAGGCTGTTTGGATTTACTCCGCCCGGAGCATAGAAATAGAGATAACCCGAATTGTAGTCATAAAACCATTCCCTTTCTGTATCAAGTAAGTTAAGCTTGTTGTCAAAATAAAATCCGTAATTCGAAAATCCTGTATATATAGTCGGAGATGAAAATGTTACTGTACCCGCCAGAAAAGCAGAAACTGTTTTTATTTCATAAGACCAGTTAGTCGTTCGTATCCTGCAGTTAGCTCCAACCCAGTATCCCGGTGGTTGTGTCAGCTCGGCATCAAAAAATCCTGTGTTGCCGAAGCTGTTGTCTGTTGTTAAGAATCCGGTATTAGGATATCTGGCAATAGTCATTAGCTTATCTGAGACATACACCGCTGATATAGTGTCTCCGACATATGCTTTGTAAATATTTCCCGAATAGGGGATCCATCCTGTAATATTTTTTTTACCTGTAATCTCCGCCAACGCACCGCTTCCGTAACTTCCGAAAGTCAAATAATTTCCCGCAGCCCCGGATTTTGTTATGAGAAGATTTCCCGTGAAGGTGCAACCCCGTTGAAATAAAATCTGGTCACCTGGATTAAATGAAGTCATAGTCGAATTAACTTTGGCAATAGTTTGCCATGGCAGGGACGAACTTAATCCGGAGTTATTGTCATTGCCCGAATTTGAAACGTAGTAAACCGCAGAGTGGGCAAGACTTGCCCACATCAAAATGAAAATGGTAGTTAGGATTCGTTTAGGCATAGATTCCCTTAAAGTTTTCAAAAATTATAAAAACTCCTAAAAAATTTTGGGGAATCTTTGGGGGATATTAAATAGAAATTTATATCGTTGGTTTTTTTGTCAATCTATAAAAAGATTTAGACTTTTTATTTTTTTTTGGGGTGAAATTTCTTTTTATATCTTTAGTATATAAAAAAAAAATGTCAATAAAAATTCAATTTTCTGGATAAGGGGATTATCGGTATTATTCTAATTGTGATTTTGCATTTTGAAAAAACATAAAAAAAATTTCTTGTTGTAGAGAGATTATTCAGGTCTGTATGACACCTACATTGAATTTTTTCATCTCAGGATTATTGTTGGCAATTTCCAGACAGCGTGAAACAATTTTTCTTGTATCTTTGGGATCAATAATTTCATCAATCCAAAGTCTTGAGGCGGCATATAGAACATTCGTTTGTTCAATGTAACGGTTTTTTATTTCGTCTAAAAATTCTTTTTTCTCATCATCGGTTATTTCTTTGCCCAGTTTTTTCAACTGTCCGATTTTTATGTCAAGAAGCACATTGCTGGCCTGTGATCCACCCATCACAGCTATCTGAGCATTCGGATATGCAAATATAAATCTCGGATCGTAAGCTTTTCCACACATTGCATAATTGCCGGCGCCGTAACTGTTCCCTGTAATAATAGTAATTTTCGGTACGACACTGTTTGCCACGGCATTTACCATCTTTGCTCCGTCTTTGATAATCCCTCCGTGCTCTGAGCGTGAACCTACCATAAACCCGGTGACATCCTGCAAAAATAAAATCGGTATTTTTCTCTGATTGCAGTTCATAATAAATCTTGCCGCCTTGTCGGCACTGTCAGAATAAATCACGCCGCCAAACTGCATTTCACCTGTCTTGCTTTTTACAATGCTTCTCTGATTGGCTACAATCCCCACAGCCCATCCGTCTATTCTCGCATATCCTGTGATAATAGTTTTCCCAAATGCCGGTTTGTATTCATCAAAATCTTCTTCATCAATTATCCTTACAATTAATTCATATGTATCATATGGCTTTGTACTGTCTTCCGGTATTACTCCGTATATTCCGTTATCATTCTTTTCTTCGTCTACATTATTTCTTTTATTTAGATTTTCTTTCCTGTCAAAACCGGCTTTCTCATTATGTCCCAACTTACTTACAAGCTCGCGGATTTTTTCGAGGCATTCTTCATCTGTCGCCATCTTCTCATCAGTAATGCCTGATACTTCTGTAGTCACAAGGGCTCCGCCGAGTGATTCATTATCAATTTTTTCACCAATGGCAGCCTTAACCAAATGTGATCCCGCAAGGAAAATACTTCCTGTCCCCTCCACTATAAGTGCTTCATCACTCATTATCGGAAGATAGGCGCCGCCAGCCACACAAGGTCCCATTATGGCTGCAATCTGCGGAATACCCATTGAGCTCATTACTGCATTGTTCCGGAATATTCTTCCGAAGTGTTCTTTATCGGGAAAAATTTCATCCTGCAAAGGAAGGAAGACTCCTGCCGAATCTACCAGATAAATTATAGGAATTTTATTTTCGATTGAAATTTCCTGTGCACGAAGATTTTTTTTACAGGTAATGGGAAACCATGCTCCGGCTTTCACAGTTGCATCATTTGCAACTATCACACAGTCTCTTCCGTGTATTTTACCGATCCCGAATATTGTGCCCGATGACGGAGCTCCTCCATATTCTTCATACATGCCGTAGCCCGCAAGCAGACCTATCTCCATGAAGTATGAGTCTTTATCAATAAGTAAATTAATTCTTTCCCGGCAATGAAGCTTTTTTCTTGAGTGAAGCTTTTCAATTGCTTTCAGTCCGCCGCCTAAGGAGGTCTTGTCTTTTATGGAATTAAGTTTCCTTAACAGTTCTTTATGATAATCTTCTCTTAAATTAAATACATTATCTTTTTTAATACGGGATTTTAATTTTGACATGTGATTTACTTTCCTGTTTGAAATATTTTTTTTAAGTAAGGACGGAATGAAAAAAAAGAGGAGTACTGTTTTTTATAAATAAGACTATGAGATTATAAGACTATGCAATTATTTTTCTGTTATCGCTCAGATAAACCGGATCCTTTTTCGCAGATATGACTTCCTTTGTAATAATACAATTTGATATGTTTTCTTTTGAAGGAATCTTATACATAATATCCAGCATAATATTTTCAAGTATGGAGCGCAATGCCCTTGCGCCCGTTTTTCTCGTGAGCGCCTTCTCAACCACCAGGTCAAGTGCGTCTTCGGAAAATTCCAGGTCAACACCTTCCATCCTGAAAAGTTTCTGATACTGTTTTGTGATTGCATTCTTTGGTTCAGTAAGTATGGAAAGCATAGTCTTCTTATCAAGTGAATTAAGAGAAGTAATTACAGGCAGCCTTCCTATTAATTCCGGTATTAATCCGTAGTGAATTAAATCATCGGGCTCTACCTGTGACATTACGACATCAGAATCTATGTCCCCTTTGGAATAAAGATCCGAGCCGAATCCTATTGAGCTCTTTGCGATTCTTCGTTCAATAATTTTTTCCAGTCCGTCGAATGCGCCTCCGCAAATAAACAAAATATTTTTTGTATTAATATTTATGAGCGCCTGTTCGGGATGCTTGCGGCCGCCCTTCGGCGGAACTCCTGCAACTGTCCCTTCGAGAAGTTTTAATAATGCCTGCTGTACTCCCTCTCCCGAGACATCCCTTGTGATTGAAGTGCTGTCGCTCTTTCTTGAAATTTTATCAATCTCGTCGAGATATATAATTCCTCTTTCCGCCTTATTTAAATCAAAGTTTGCATTCTGCAAAAGATGAACTAATATTGACTCTACATCATCACCAACATAGCCTGCCTCCGTTAAAGTAGTTGCATCCGCTATTGCAAACGGAACATCTAAAAGCTTTGCCAGTGTCTGAGCTAAAAAAGTCTTGCCGGTTCCCGTCGGGCCAATTAAAAGAATGTTGCTTTTTTCAATTTCGACATCATCAATGTAATTGAAATCCATCGAATCAATTCTTTTATAATGATTATAAACTGCTACCGCCAGGGATTTCTTTGCCTTGTCCTGACCGATTACATATTCATCAAGAAATTTTTTGATAGCTTGCGGTGTGAGATTTGATCTGACTTTGTTTATAGATTTTGTAGTATTAAAGAGTGTATTCTTCTTAATAATCTGCATCGCATTGCCTACACATATTTCGCATATAAAAACTTCCTTGCCGTTATGGTCAGATGGACCTTTGATCATATTTGTTACTTTATCTGCATTTCTTCCGCAAAAGGAACATCGGGCGGTATTGTTTTTTGTGGTGGACTTGGAATTCATATGTAATTAATGAATTTGTAAAATTTAATTTTAATTTAATAAAAAATATTAAAGTATTATGGAAATCAGAATACTTTATTTTATTAATATAATAATGTGCGTGATAAGGGAGTCGAACCCCCACGAGTTGCCCCGCTAGATCCTAAGTCTAGTGCGTCTGCCAGTTCCGCCAATCACGCATTAAAAAATTTCAGTACAAAAATAATTAAATCCATTTGTAATTACAATAAGATACAGTTCAGATTTAAAGAATTAATTTAAATTCATGAAATAAGTTATCCGTCTGTTTTAAATTTTTCAACATGACTAAGCTGACCTTATAAACCTGTCATCGAGCATAAGAAATTTTTCACCTGCCCAGACTTTATTATGCATATCCCCGGAAAGATTTTTCTTAATACTAAATTTAGATGCGGATTTTGCCGAGATTTTATATTTGATCATGTTCTGAACAGTCAGGATGAAATTCTTGCATTTCCTTTTTTCTGCATCCGACAGCATTGTCGAATTTGAAAGAAAATGTTTGTAAGAATCAATAAGTGATATTGCATTCTCGTAAAGATCGAGTTCATAATATGTCATCAGCATCAGATTCTTAAGGTCTACTCTTAATATAAAATGATTTAACTCTATTCTATGGAAGTAACGCATTGCGTCATCAAATCTTTTTTTGTGAAAATAATATTCCGCGAGGCTGTAATTATACATATTCTCCCTTTTGTCAGGAATAAGCTTGGGATTAAATTCCTTTATAAATTTAAGAGTCCAGTTAAATTTTTTCAGCTCAAGAGAAAGTTTTAAGACAATTCTGTAAAGCTCGATTGGAATGAAATCATGTACTCCGATATAATAATAATTCTTTGACAATATATATTTATATATGCCGAATAGTTCTGCCCTGAAATCAAATCCTGATTTATTTCCGCCCGGCTTCATAATGCAGTATCTTATCAGCATTATAAAATTAGTATGAATGTCCTCTTTATTCAAATGATGAATATTCCTGATCAATAATTTTTTGTATTCATGATAATGGATTTCATTTTCAAAATCAGAGAATGCTTTATAGTTAGCCAGCTGCAATTCAAATATCAGTGAGTAGGAAGCATTATCAGTTTCTGAAATTATGAAATCAAGCATACCGACAAAATCTATCTTTTCAAATAATTTGAAAATAAAATTATTTTCTTCAGAGATTTTAAAAGTATTTTTTACGGTAAGAAAAGTGTTGCGCTGGATTAAAAGCTCGTTCATAAAAAGATAAGTCAGGCATTTTGCCCTCTCGCAAAACATTTCATTGTAATCGCTGATATAATCCTGGTTTGACTTTTGCCTGTTGATCTTATGTGAATTGCACATGTCAGTAAGCGCTCTGAACCTGTTGTAGAAATATTCAAAATTATATTCTTTTTCACAATCCAAATCCTTCATTACCTTTTCTGTGTTAGCTTCAATTAATTTAAAGAGCTTTCTTTTAAAGAGCTCTTCCCGGAGATAATCTTCCGATGCTGTTTCCTTTGACTGAAAATTAATTATCTTAAGAAACTCTTCAGCGGAATTAGCAAGCTCGAAAAATAATGTCTTAATTGTTGACTTATTATATGGCAGATTAGGATTTACTTCAAGACTCAATTTTTCCTCACTCATATTGACGGGATCAAAATCAGGATAATATCTCAGTAGTGCGGTATAAAATCTTCTCAGCTTCTGACTCTCGTTGAAAAAAGGAGACAAGAGGAAAGCATCAAATTGTTTTAATTCCTTTTCCGAAAAGGTCTTAAGAATCTCAATTACTTTATATCGCATAATGAAGGAAAATTATATTGGGGCAACTTTCTGATGGAAAATTATTTGATAAAATATTGATTTTCTTTAAATATTGCAAGGTTTTTTTATTTTGAATAAAGTAAACGCGGCTATCAAGAGCAACTTTATGCCGAAAAGTTTCTTTTGAAAGTAAATTCAAAGTTTATAAATTTGTACTGTTATTAAGGCAACTTAATTTCATTGAATTTAAAGGAGAACAAAATATGAAAGTAAGTTGCGATTGTAATTCAAGTACACAAAAGTAACTTAAATTAAAGGAGAACAAATTATGAAAGGCAAAACCCAAATTTTTGCAGTTATAACATTTCTGTTTTTACTTTTTTTATCCCCCGGCATTTCAAGCGCAGATACTCAAACGACAAGCAATTCCACAAGTTCTCTCATATATGAAAATGTAGATATATGCGGAACAGGATGGATTTTTGTATTTGACGGCGGAAAACTTATTGATACTTATCCCGAATAAAAACTTCACCGGAAAATATTTAATGTCCGCTTAACTATTTTTTTTTAAGCGGACATCATCATTTTAAAAAATCAAACTGCTTCTTTACTTGTTCTCATCTACTTCACTATTATTCACAATCAGACACATGCTTCCAAAATCCTTAACTCCTTTTATTTTTTTAATATAGTAAATAAGGGTTCAGACCACTTAGACTCAC
>JBBRTN010000082.1:0-7065 GCA_038244395.1 Ignavibacteria bacterium | reverse complement strand
TTATTAAAACAATTCCGGATAAAATTTTTAGCTTCATACCTTCAGGTTTTATTTTTAAAATGCGTAAACATTCTCCATTATCAAATCTAGTTTATAGTTTTATTAGTCAGCTTCGCCTCGTTAACAATGTATTCATTCATTAAATCTAAAATTGAAATTACATTCGTTAAATTAAGGCTTTCTTTTTTGAATGCAACTTTGACCGTCTCCATTCCCAGCAAAGTATAAAACGGAATAAGCGAAGGAATCTCCCGGTTGATTGAATTCAGATGATTCGAGATTGTCTCAACGTCATTTCTTTCAAATGGGCCGGTCAGCGAATCGACGAGCCCGTGCTCCGAAATATTATTTAAGGTATTGTTAATTATCGGTTTGAATATTTCAAACATTTTACTCTTGTCAATCCCTATGCTGCCGATAATCTCCGAAGAAATATTAAGTAAGGTTACCAAAAAATTTGAAGTGATCACGCATGCCGAATGATATAAATATTTTTTCTCTTTTGGAATTTCGATAAACCTTGAGCTCAATCTCTCTATAATTTCTGCAGCAATTCTTTGGGCATCTTCTCCTCCTTCAATCCCGAAATAAATATTTTTCAGCAGATTATTATTCTGAAAACTGATTTTATTAAATGTCTGAATGGGGTGCATGGAAATTAAATTATTCCTGTTAAATTCTGCAACAGGAAAAACATCAGTAGATTCTGAACCCGAGGTATGGATAAAAAATTTTTCCGAAAGATCTGCTTCCGTCATTCTGATTTCCTTTGCTGCTTCCGCTATAAATCTGTCCTGAACACAGATCAAAATTATATCCGAAGCTTCTATAAATTCTCTTTTAATACTTTCCGAAGTTGACAGGACACTCAGGCTTTTGCAAATTGTTTTTAAGCGGTCTGAGTTTTTGTCCGTGAGGAAATTGACTTTATAACCGGCGCCTTCAAGCTCAAATGCAAATGCGGATCCTACCCTGCCTGTTCCAATTATGTAAATTTTATTTTTCATGCCTGATTTTTTTCCAGAATTATCGTGACCGGTCCGTCGTTGGTCAGATTTATTTTCATATGCGCCGCAAATTTTCCTGATTTTATTTTTGCCGGTTTATAATAATTTTTCATTTCACTTATGAATAATTCATAAAGACTGTTTGCCTTTTCGGGAATTTCAGCTAATGCAAAGCTCGGTCTGTTGCCGCTTTTCCCGTTATCCGAGCATAGAGTGAACTGGGATATCACCATGACTTCACCATCAATATCCTTCACACTCAGGTTCATTTTATCATTCTCATCTGAAAAAATCCTGAGGTCAGTAATTTTTTTTGCAAGCGCCGCAGAGTTCTCTTCCAAATCGCCTTTTCTCACGCCAAGTAAAATTAAAAGACCCTGTCCTATTTTACTGTATACTTCTTTTTCAATTTCAACATCCGCCGATAATACTCTTTGAATTACTGCTATCATTTTTTTGTCACTTCAAGTATTCTGTCTGTTCCGCTGTAATCTTTGTAAAAAGTGTAGTTGCTGAATTTGTATTCTTCAAGCAACTCTTCGGTTTTACTTCTTTGCCCGAAACCAATTTCACAATATACACTTCCACTAAAATCATTATCCGAGGCTATCCGAAAAATTCTCTCATAAAATTTCATGCCGTTTCCAAAGTCCGTCAATGCAAAGTCCGGCTCATAATCCTTGACCTCTGCATCAAGTTCAATAAATTCATCAATCGCAATATAAGGCGGGTTTGAAACAATATAATCATAGTGCCTTGTCAGCTTGTTAATTTCGAAAACATCTTTCATATAAAATTTAATCTGCTTTCCTTCCAGATTATTCAATTTAAAATTTTGATTAGCGGTATCAATTGCTTCCTTTGATTTATCAATCGAAAAAATATCGAAATTAATATTTTCATGCTCCAGCATTTTTGCCAATGCTATCGAAATGCAGCCCGAGCCTGTTCCTATTTCGAAGATTGAAACATTTTCTTTTTTCTTTTCTGTTATATCGCTCAGAATTTTTTCAACAAGCAATTCCGTTTCAGGTCTTGGAATGAGGACACTTTTATTAACAATAAATTCAAAACCGTAAAACGATGTCTTACCGAGTATATACTGAAGCGGCTCTAAAGTCAGTCTGCGCCTCAGGTATTCCCGGAACAAAGCTGCTTCATTTTTTGAAATCGGTTTTTCAAAATTCAAATACAAATTTACTCTGTCGCATTTCAAAATATCACAAAGCATCAGCTCTGTATTTAATCTCGCATCTCTGATATCTTTTTCCTTCAATAATTTTACAGAATGATTTAATATCTCCGTTAATGTCACCGGAATATTATTCCCCATTACAAACCCGAATAATTATTCACGTACTTTTCCAATATCATAGACTATTTTCCCGTTAATTATGGTTTTCAAAACCTTTGTATCCAAAAGAGTCTTACTGTCTTTATTAAAAATATCATTCGAGATAACAATCATGTCCGCATATTTTCCTTTCTCAATGCTTCCTTTGGTTGCTTCTTCAAAAGAAGAATACGCAGGCCACACAGTATAAGACTTTACCGCGTCTATAAGGGAAATTTTCTGGTCAGGGTTTGGGATATTCGTCAGAACAGTATCTGTTAATTGTCGTGTAGTCAGATAA
Source organism: Ignavibacteria bacterium (assembly GCA_038244395.1). Classification (GTDB taxonomy): domain Bacteria; phylum Bacteroidota; class Ignavibacteria; order Tepidaquicellales; family Tepidaquicellaceae; genus JAGPCH01. The sequence goes on along the minus strand of JBBRTN010000082.1, from coordinate 4,424 downwards.
TAAATCTGGACAAACGGATTAATCTGGTGAAATGGAAAATCAGATCCTGTCGTAATCATTCCTGAAGACTTAAGAAGAGAATTCCATAACCCGAGTTTTTTTCCTTCGTCCGGATTAATCATTTGTGAATATATCATAAGATCATTAATGCAAATGTCCGGCCGGACCGAAGGAATCAGTTTCAATTCTTCGATGCTGCTTAAATCCTTAGGCGTAACAAATTCACAATATTCCATTACAGTTCTTTGGTCCTTTGGATTTTTTTGTTTTGTAACTTTCCCTATTACATTAAGCACAGTCTCTACAGCCTTGTCACCTGCAGCTTTAATACAAAACTGAAAGTTCTTGTCAATTGCTTTTGAGTAAACTTTTTCAATATCAGTCTCCGTTGCATAAGGCACTTTTCTTTTAGGCTCATTTTTATAATCTTCTGACATTACCGCATCCTGCAGTTCAAACAAGCCGTCAAAATCAAGTGAGACAGCTCTTATTGTCAGCCTGTCTTTATAATTTATTTCCGGACCTTTATTGAGATACGGGTCTATGAATGAACTATCTTCGCCGGAAAGTATTACATATAATTTCATCGGAAATCTGTTACCGTCAACAAGCGCCCTGAATACTTCCATTCCCTGCTTGCCGATTGTCCTGTCATGAACTTCCGTAATCCCGTATTTCAAAATTTCCTTAACACCTCTTTCTACCTGCGTAATCATTTCATCCTTTAATAGGCCCGGAAGGTTATCTTTAATTAAATTTACTGCATTATCATAGAGCAGACCGGTTGGTTCTCCGTTAGCATCCTTTTCAATTTCACCGTTAGCGGGAGAGGGAGTATTCTTATCAATTTTCAGATACCTTAAGAGCTTTGTATTTACCCAGGCTGTATTTAATGTTGCATTTATAAGAAAGACATTATAATTGGGAGCAATCTTATCCAGTATTTCTTTGTTCATTGCTTCCATGTCTGCTTCCGGAAGTTTCAGCTCGCTCCAGCCATAGCCGCCAATCCATTCTCCTTCATTTGTATTTTTTGTTTTCTCAATCACTAATTTTTTTATGTCCTCGATGCTGTTTACATATGAAAGATTTATGTAATTCAGATTCTTTGAAAATTCGATTATCGAAGCGTCACAATCAATAAATCCCGGCAGCACTGTCGCACCGTTTAGATCAATAATCTCTTCCGATTTGTATTTGTCTTTTATATCGCCTGAACTTCCCACATCCAAAATCTTTCCGTCCTTAATGGCAACTGCTTCCACTACAGAGTTAGCCGCATTCATAGTGTAGATTTTTCCGTTAGTATAAATAATATCGGGCTTCTCTCCACAGGAAGTAAAAATTACTGCTAAAGATGCAAGACTGAAAAGGAATAAAAAAATTTTGTATTTCATGTAGGTTGAGTTTAATAGATTGGCCGTAAATTAACAAATTCATTTAATTATTTAAATCCACATTATTAACCTTATTAAAGTAAAGATATTTAGCAAGTGTATTGCAATATGAAAAGTATATATTTACTTTTGCAAAAGCCCCGATATGAAAAAGAATTTCGCAATGAAAAAACTTTACTATTCAATTAGTGAAGTTAGCAGGATAGCAGAATTAGAACAATATGTTTTACGGTATTGGGAAACGGAATTTGAGCAGCTGCGTCCGGCAAAAAATCTTTCCGGAAACCGGATTTATACTAACAAGGATATAAAGATTATTCTTTATATAAAAAAACTTCTGAGAGAGGAAAAATATACAATCGAGGGGGCGAAGAAGTTAATAAAAAATTATTTTTTAAGGGATGAGAATGTAGAATCTAAGCGTGAGGAAAATAACGGACAGAAGATTAGCGATATTCCGACTTCACGTAATAGTGAAATGAGCCTCTTTGGCCCGGAGCCGGCAGAAAAAGATTTTACATTAACGAAGAACGACGACTTAAAAGAGGACCTGCTTGAATTAAAAGCATTTCTCGAAAATCTACTGAATGATTTGTGACCCTTTGAAAAATGAAAAATTAATAATTAAAATCTTACCTTCCCTTTCAAATTAATTTTACTCCGCTAAGTTGTAAATTTACAAACTAACAAAAAATTTAAAAATCACATGAAAACATTTGTACTCTTCCTTTTCCTTTTTGCTGTGTGCGGCTCTTCATTCAGCCAGGATAATAACTGGGCAACTATAGAATCCCGGTATTCCGTCGGTCCAGTCGCTCCTGAATATCAGTTTACTTACAATATAAAAATCAATAGTGACGGGAGCGGAATCGTCACTATCGTAAAATCGGATACTACGAATGAATACAATTTTACCGTAGGAAAAAAAGGCAGGAAAAATTTGAACCGCGCGTTAATGAACAGCAAAGTATTTGATATAAATCCTGATTCGCTTGCTTCAGATCTTAAATTAATGGGCGGACCCAGCAGAGATATTTTAATCACAATGTGGGAAGCGCCAAACCTTGACCGTCAGCCAAAAACAATTGATGTCCCGGGCAGAGTAAAAGATGAATATGCTGATTGTATTGATAAACTTTACAAGACTATAAAAAAACTGGTCCCCCATTCTATACGTAAAAAAATCGAAGACTTGTGATTTTTAAATTTAAAACTGAATTTTTATAATCTAAAAAAAAAATGAAATGAACAAATTTGATTCTCCGGTTGAAGAACATTATAACCGCAATAACCTGTTCGAAAGAATAATGCAGCTCCTTGAAGAGAAGGGAGTGGAGCCTGGTAATATTTCCAGAAAAGATATAGCAGCTATTGACGAGTTTCATGTCAGAGGTGCAGAGGTATCTTTGGAAATAGCAGAAGAATCGGGAATTAGCAAAGAGCTTAAAATTCTTGATATAGGCTGCGGTATCGGGGGACCTGCCAGGATGCTTGCCGGTGACTTCGGATGTAAGGTAACGGGCATTGATTTAACAAGAGAGTTTATAAGGACAGCAGGCCTGCTCTCGGAATTAGTGGGTTTGCAGGATCTGACTGATTTCATTGAGGCAGATGCTACAAAGCTGCCTTTTGAAGATGAGACCTTTGACGTTGCATGGACACAGCATGTCCAGATGAATATAAAAGAAAAATCCAAACTCTATTCCGAAATGAAAAGAGTTTTAAAAAACGGAGGACTCTTTATATATTATGATATCTTCAGCAAGGGAAACGGTCAGATTTATTTTCCTGTGCCGTGGGCGGATGAAGAATCAATGAGTTTCTTATTTACAATAGATGAGTTAAAAAAAATACTAGTTGATTTAGGATTTACTGCTATCAAAACCAAAGATCAAACTGAAGAGGCGAAGAAATTTTTTGAGGATGTGTCTGAGAGAGTAGCAATGCACGGTCCCCAGGCAATGGGAATCCATATACTTATGGAAAATTCAGCCCCGGAAAAACTGAGAAATGTCTTTCGGAGTTTAACCGAAAATAAAATTGAACTGCAAAGCGGCATTTACAAAAAAAACTAATTTTGAAATATAAGCCAGTGATTCAACAAATAAAAATAATTATAAAATGAAAAAAAGAACGTTAGGAAAGAACGGACCGGAAGTGTCTGAGATTGGTCTTGGTTGTATGGGAATGAGTATTGCTTACGGAGGAAGGAATGAGGAAGAATCAATAGCCACACTTCACAGAGCTCTGGAGCTCGGAATTAATTTTCTGGATACTGCAGAATTATATGGTCCGTATAAAAATGAAGAACTGATCGGACAATTCATAAAGGGGAAACGCGACTCATTATTTATAGCAACAAAATTTGGTATAATTCTGACTAAGGAAGGAAGAAGGTTTGACGGTAGCCCCGAAAATGTGCGAAAGTCCGTTGAAGGCAGCCTTAAACGACTTGGCATCGATACGATAGACCTCTACTACCAGCACAGGATGGACCCTGATGTACCAATCGAAGAAACAATCGGTGCAATGTCTGAATTAATAAACGAAGGGAAAATCCGTTTCATTGGTATCTCCGAAGCGACACCTGAATTAATTGAAAGAGCTCACAAGGTACATCCTGTAACTGCTTTGCAAAGTGAATACTCGCTGTGGACAAGAGATGTGGAAAGTAACGGAGTGCTCGATACTGTTCGACGGCTTGGAATCGGCTTTGTATCTTACAGTCCATTAGGGAGGGGTTTTTTAACAGGCGCGATTAAAAGTCCTGATGATTTTGAAGCCGGAGATTTCCGCAAAACCAACCCGCGCTTTATGGGAGAAAATTTTCAGAAAAATTTAATAATTGTTGATAAGATAAAAAAACTTTCAGAAGAAAAAGGATACACCCCCTCTCAATTAGCGCTGGCATGGGTTTTATCAAAGGGTGAGGATATTATTCCAATTCCCGGTACGAAACGCCGTAAATATCTTCAAGAGAATGCGGGGGCGGCTGACATCATTCTAAGCGCAAAAGAGATAGCAGAG
>JBBRTN010000081.1:0-7174 GCA_038244395.1 Ignavibacteria bacterium | reverse complement strand
GAATTCGAATACAACTCTACAAACCCATTAAGTGGTGAGATTCTCAAGTACATAAAAAATCAGAATATCTGGCGTAAGCCGTTTAATAATTTTCTTGCAATTACTTGCAATCAGGTAGAACTGAGATGTACAGCAGTTAATTTTTTTATGCTTTCAAATACTGATACAAACTATATATTAAAATACCATGAATCTTCCTGGTCTTCTGACCCGGATGCAAGAACTTATTTTTCTACAGACGCAGGATTGTCTTCCACTGAGATAAATAACTTTGCATGTGGCGGAGCAATGCTATATCCAAACGGTGGAGATATATCATTTTTGGACAATTCAGTTTGGTACTATTGTTATCCTTCTTTTGAAAGTAATTATGTTCCGGGTTTTTTTAAAAGTACAAATCATGGTTTAAACTGGATACTGCTAGCTGAGATTCCAAATTTAAGAAACACAGGTCCGGCAAACCAATGGCAGAATTTGCCCGGGGGTTTTATAAAAGTTAATCCATTCAATCCAGAATATATTTTTGCTGTTCATCGTGATTTTATGATGTTAAGCACAGACGGTGGATATAATTTCAATCCGTTAAACATTCCGCCTTTGAAAGAACTGGCTTTCGATTATACTGATAATATTATTTACGGAGTGACACAAAATGAAATTTATAAATCGATTGATAACGGATTAACCTGGGAATCATTTCATGTTACTTTTAATCTAAATACTCTCGAAGTATCGCCCGGTAATAATAATATTCTTTATGCGGGAACGGAAGCCGGTCTTTACAGAAGCACGAATAAAGGTGTATCATGGTATCTTTATAATAATTCATTCACACCAAACAGAAATGTCATAGGACTTTCCAAAGAAGAGAGTACGGGAGATACAATAGTAGTCTGCACAAATGATGCGGTATATAAAGTATTCAGGGATTTTCTCACAGACATTAATAATTCGAATAATTTCATCCCGGATTCTTACTCACTTGAACAAAATTTTCCAAACCCGTTCAATCCATCGACAAAAATAAAATACAGTTTGCTCAAACCTGGATTTACTTCTTTAAAAATATATGATGCTCTTGGCAGGGAGATTTCCAATCCTGTAAACAGTTTTTTACAGGCAGGTACTTTTGAAGTTGAATTCAATGCATCAGCTTATTCAAGCGGGATTTATTATTATAAAATCACATCAGGAGAATTTTCAGAGACAAGAAAAATGGTGCTTACAAAATAATTTGTTTTAAGAGCCAATTTCGTTTTAAATGTAAATATAAAAAGGCAGAAGTTTACACCTTCTGCTTTTTTTTATTCAGACAGAAAAAATATTGCAGTCAATGATGAACATAAATTATTTATATTTACTGAAAGTTTTTTTGATAAATAATATTCAGAATTGACGGATGACATGGATAAGCAACAAACGCAATCCCACAGCAGGTAATTGCTTAGGTGTGAAAATCATTTTTTCATTTTTATTCATCATGATTTTATTTCCCTTAGTTACTTTAAAAAGCGAACGCACCCGTAAAATTACAATCGGGTTTGGGATAAAACTGTAATTTAAATTATCCGGAAACAGGTTTTTGTTTACTACGGCAATTCTTTATTTAAAATTTATTTATAAATTATGAAAAATATTTCCCGGATAATTTTTTTGTTACTGCTTTTATTCAAAGGTAATTTTCTCTACTCACAAAGTCTTTCTGTAGAGGACAGAGAAATTTTAGAATTACAGGATGAGAGGATTTTAGGGGAAGAAGAGAAAATCATAAAATATTTATTATCCATTAATTCGGAAACACGGGTGAAGGCGATTAATGCTCTGGCAAATATAGGAGACTCCGCGAACGTTTCGAAACTCAATTTTCTGTTGGCCGGTCCGTTTGAAAATTATCCCACTGTGAAGGATTTGAACGCATGCGCTTTTATGCTCGGTGAAATTCAATCTGAAGAGAGCAGGAATATGATTGAGCTTATGCTTAATAATTATACCGATACATTAAATTCCACCAAAGAAAGTTTTATAAATTCACTCGGAAGAATAGGAGATGAGAAAGATCTTGAGAAATTAATACAGAGAAATTTATCAGGTGAAGACCTTGACAGGGCTATTGCAATGTCTCTGGCAAGATTTGCATTAAGAAAAATTAAAAACGAGAGCACAGTAAAAGTTCTAAAAAATATTTTTAGTGATAGCAGGGATACTCTGACTCAAAGGAATGTTGCTTTTGCTTTATGGAGAACCGGCGACAAAAAATTATTGGAGAGTGCAAAGGAAGAGATTCATAGTCTGACCGAATCAAAAGATCCGCAGACCCGCATGTGGGCATACAATGCCATGGGTAAGCTGCAGGACAAAACGCTTCTGATGCTGATGCTGGGATCATATGGAGCAGAAACAGACTGGCGTGTAAAAGTTAATATGCTGAATTCATTGAATAATTTTAAGCTCGATTCGATTTCTGAATTTACCGAACAGATTTTAACATTATTAGGAGATGCGGTAAGCAATGATAATGAGCATGTTTCTTTAACGGCGTTAAGCGTTTTGGGTAATTTATATTCGGACCTGGATAATTCAAAAAATATTATTGCAAAATCCCAGTCAAAAAAAATCAGGGAAGAATTACTTTACGGACTAAGCTCGGCAAATATATCGGTAAATCTTAAATCAGAAATATCAAATACGCTGTCGCTTATTTTCAGGGATGAAATAAAGAAGGACTTGCTGAAGGCATTCAGCAAAACCAATGATTACACTTTAAAAGGGGGAATTGTAAAATCTTTTGGTAATTTTAAAAAGGGAATTGTTTATAAGGAAATCCGTGATACACTTAGTTCGGATATAAAAAAGTATAATCTTAAGAATCCTGATACTAATGGAAGTTTGATCGGAAGTAGTGAGCTGGCAAAGCTTTACAGAGGTTTTGTAGAAATGCTTTCTAACCTTGGAGGTAAAACAGATGCTGGAAATCAGAATATTATGCGTTTGATTTTTACAGAATTTTCGGGCTCAAAGGATCCTGCAATAGTTGCCATCTGTCTGAATGCATTAAAGGATTCAATCTATTTAAAATACCGCGATGAAACAATTTCTGTATTACTGTTTGAATATAATGAACTTGAATACCCTAAAGACCTTGATGTTAATTTAATTTTTATTGATGCAATGAAGGACCTGCATAGTGACAGCACAGTCAGAGTCCTGGAGAATAATCTTAAGACAACCGATTATGAAATTGCAAAATCATCTGCAGATGCACTGGAAAAGATAACCGGTAAAAAATATGAATTTGATGCCAGGCCTCGGACTGACTTTGACTGGGATTTTATTGAAAAAATTCCGCAGTACAATCCGGTGACAATTAAAACAAACAAAGGTAATATAAAAATAGAATTACTTCCTGAAGCAGCTCCCTTTACAGTAATGAATTTTTTAAAATTAGCGGATAAAAATTTTTATGACGGAACGGTTTTTCACAGAGTCGTTCCTAATTTTGTAATACAGGGCGGAGACCCTACCGGCACGGGCTACGGAGGTCCGGGCTATTCAATAAGGAGCGAGTTTTCTCCACTGACATTTGACCGTGGAATGGTGGGAATGGCTTCAAGTGGAAAGGATACCGAGGGCAGCCAGTTCTTCATCATGCATTCTGCAGCGCCACATCTCGACGGCAAATATACAATATTCGGAAGAGTAATTCAGGGGATGGATGTTGTTGATGAAATTATGGCAGGTGATTACATTGAAAATATTTCTCACTAAACCGGATAATATTTTTTTCACGTTTGTGATAAAAAAAAATCCGTCCCCGATATCCGGGAACGGAAGAAAAAAAATATTTTAACAAGTTTATTTTGGAGTTGCGTTGAAAAAAATTATTTTAGCAAAGTCATTTTCTTAGTCAGGGTAAAATTCTCCTTATTACCTGTCGCAATGATCTTATAGAAATATATTCCACTTGCAAGGTTAGACGGTACAAATGAAGCAGTATAAGAGCCCGCGCTGTAGTAATCGTTTACAAGTGTTGTCACTTCCTTTCCAGTTATATCCAGTATTTTTATTACTACATTGCTGTTAAAAGGAAGTTCGAAATTTATTTTTGTTGACGGATTGAAAGGGTTTGGAAAATTCTGCGAAAGAGAATAACTGTTAGGAACACCTGTGCTGTTATTTATTACAGCAGAAACATTCTGAATAATAAAATTAACATTTGAAATATCAAAGAAAATATTTCCAACAGATTCGATCTTTATTCTCGCCAGAGTATTGGCGATTTGAGGCAGAGTCACTGTTTCAGATCCGTCATTCGGAGTATTTGAAACTAACGATGTTGGGAATGTAAACCCTCCGTCAGTAGACAATAAAATATTAACGTTTTGACAATTGACCGGAGTGATATTGGTATTTGCAACATTCCACGTAACTGTCTGCGGGTTTGCGGAACTCCAAGTAACATTTGTATTCGGAGAGGTTACTAAAAACGGACCTGCTGAGTCTGCAACGGCAAACTGTATTAGCCCATAAGCGACACCACCTCCACCTGCACTGTTATCCCTGACAGTAAGTCTGAAACTAAGACTTCTTCCGTATGTTGGAAGAATTTCTCCGAAAGCAAAAGTATTGTTTATCAGTCTTGAGATTCTCGGAAAATATCGGGTCGGGATTGTATCAGGATTAAGAGAACGGATTATCGGAGCATTTCCTGTAGGAGTAAGCGGCGAGCCTGCGGGTCCCAGGTCAAATTCTTCCCAGCAGTATGTAAGTGAATTTGGACTTTCAAGATCAGTAGCAGAGCCGGTTAATACAAACGGAGTACTTCTCGGAATTGTAAAGCCTCCCGCAGGCACTGTCACAGTAGGAGGAGTGTTACCTGTATTTGTAATTACCGGGCAAGAGCTGCCGTTGCCGTTCTGAGTATAGGTCGCCATCTCTGTAAAATTTCCCGAATGAAAATATGCATCGCTATTGCTCTGTAAATCCTCACCTGTACAAATACCGGCATAACCCATAATTGTGCTTGCGCTTCCCGGCTCCCATGCAGTTGAAGCGTTGCGGTTTCCGCCTCCGCAGCTTCCGGCAACGCTGTTGAAGGAATGGTTTCCTCTGTACTGATGTCCCATTTCATGAGCCACGTAATCTATATAAAAAGGATCCCCGACAGGCGAGGTAAGACCTGTGACTCCACGTGCTTTTTGTCCATTGACACATACGACGCCAAGCCCGGCTACACCGCCGCCACCGGTACTGAAAACGTGACCTATATCATAATTAGCTGCACCTATTACATTATCAAGATTAGATTGATTTTGTCCGAGCATTGTACCTCCATTGTTATTTGTATAAGGATCGGCAGTGGTTGTATAAATAATAAGGTCATTATTTGAAACTAAAACCATTCTTACAGCAAGGTCTCTTTCATAAACTCCGTTTACTCTGTTCATTGCAGTAACAATTGCCGCCATTGCGGTAGCAACAGTTCCTCCCTGAAATAAAGTATATTCATAATCAGCGGCAAGGGCAAGACGATAAGTTCTTAGCTGAGGTCCTGAAGTTATCAGACCTTCGGTTGAATTTAAATTCTGGAAATTGTCATTTAAATCTTCTTCAGTACCACATTCAAAAGGAAGATTTGATACAAAATCCTTTTTAAAATAACAGATGTAAATTTCTTTTTCATTTGTGCTGTAAGGGTCAATATAATAATCACCTCTTGCACTCAATATTTCTGCATGAAACCCGTTCATAGTGATATCAAGTTTTCCTGCAGCATAAGGATCATCAATACCCTTAACATTATAAGTTTTTATTTCAGGAAATTTCACAGCAAGACCCGGCTCCATCATTGAATATTCTGTTACAGAATATTTCAGTAAAGCGCCGGAAGGTGAAGGAAGTTCAATTACAAACGATGAATTTTTAGCTCTGTCTGAAAGTTCAAAAGGCGCAGTTAAAAGATTACTTTGCAGGTCATTAAGATTCGTTTTCAATATTCTGTAAGACTGCGGCTGAATCCTTCTTTCACCTTTGACTTTAAAAATTCCTTCAGCAATATTACTCCAGGTATTCGAAACACTCTTTGCATAAAGATTGTTGTTTCTTATTACTTTTCCCCCTTCATAGTTTCCGATTGCCATTGATATAAAAAATATCAAACCGGTAAACAAGGTAACGTGTGCAAAATGTTTCATTTTTGTTTTTTTATTTTAATGAAAAATCGATTGTAACAAATATAGCATAAACTTTTTTTTAATTCTATAAAGTATTATCAGATGAATTTTCAAACAGATTCGGGAGTCGGCCAGGCGGCTTTAAACTCCAATTTTTATTATGCCGGAGATAAAATTAAATTTCTAGGGTTTTTTGAAATAAAATTTTTCAGGTCAGAATCTTAAATAATTTCTCCTTCTATTCAATTTCATTTTTAGAAAGTTTATTAATTTTTAATTTTTAATGAAGAATAGAATGAACGTGAAAAGCTGTAAATTTATTTAGTCAGCCTGGCAAATTCCTTAGAAAATCTTTTATGGGAAGTGTAATGAATTGTATTAAACCCGAAGAATTTAGCTGCGAGAATATTTTTTTTCATATCATCAACAAAGATGGTCTCCTGCGGATTAATTCCAAATTTCTCCATTATAAATCTGTAAATTTCTTTTTCCGGCTTGACGGTTTTTGCTTTATAAGAAAGCACTCTATTTTTTATAAGTTTTACATACGGGAAGTTGTGATCAATAAAATTAATATGAGAGGCGTCAATATTCGAAAGCATGAATAGTTTCAACCGGGAATTCATAAGTTTGCTTTCCAAAAAATTTTTCATCGCGGTATTTTCCCAGAAAATATCGCAATACAGATAATAAAAATCAGAATAACCGACCTGGAGGTGAAATTTCTTTTTTAATATTTTGAATGCCTCCTTTATTGTAAGTTTGCCGGAACCAATTTTTATATCAAACTTATTGTCGACAAAATATTTTTTAAGCTTTCTTGCATTTAGTTTTTTTTCAAGCAGAGACACACCGTCATAAAAGTAGCAATAATCAAAATAAACAAGAGTGTTTCCTAAGTCTAAAATAATATTTTTTATTTTTGGGTTTGGCACTCAAATGTATTTTGTTTCGGTTACATTTAATTCATTATCGAAGATATATTCTTTTGGAGACCCGGTAGG
>JBBRTN010000080.1:0-7207 GCA_038244395.1 Ignavibacteria bacterium | reverse complement strand
TTCTCGAATCTCTTGCAACTATTTCTTCAAAACCCGTTCCGACCACAGGTGATTCAGGTCTTAAAAGCGGAACTGCCTGACGCTGCATATTACTGCCCATCAATGCGCGGTTTGCATCATCATGTTCAAGGAAAGGTATCAATGCCGCTGCAGCACTTACTATCTGATTGGTTGCAACGTCCATATAATCTATTTCCAGAGGTTTCAGTAAAGGAAAGTCTCCTTTAAATCTTCCTTTGACTTTCTCATTCATGAATCTTCCTTTTTCATCTACCGGTTCGTTTGCCTGAGCAATCTTATAAAAGTCTTCTTTCTCAGCGGACAAATATTCTATCTCATCTATTACTTTTCCGGTTATAACTTTTCTGTACGGAGTTTCAATAAATCCTAATTCATTCACTCTCGAATGTATGCACAAAGATGAAATCAAACCGATGTTCGGTCCTTCCGGTGTTTCAATCGGACACAATCTTCCATAGTGTGTATAGTGAACGTCTCTTACTTCAAAGCCCGCTCTTTCTCTCGATAGTCCGCCCGGTCCAAGCGCGCTGATTCTTCGCTTGTGCGTCATCTCTGCGAGAGGATTTGTCTGATCCATAAACTGCGATAGCTGGCTCGTTCCGAAGAATGAAGCAAGTGCGCTTGTTATTGGTCTTGCACTGATAATCTTTGAGGGTGTTAAATTCTCTTCATCATGTATGCTCATCTTATCTCTTATCGTCCTCGACATTCTCGAAAGACCCAGTGAAAACTGCGCGGATAATTGTTCATTTACCGTTCTTACTCTCCTGTTTCCCAAATGATCAATGTCATCCACTTCTTTTCTTCCGTCAACAAGGTCTCTTATATAATTTATTATATATACAATATCTTCCTGTGTAAGCACAGTAACATGCGGATCTATGTTAGTACCTAGCTTATAATTTATTTTATATCTTCCCACTTCACCGAGGTCATATTTCTTCGTATTGAAAAATAATTTTTCTATATAGCTTCTTGCGCTTTCGGCTTCCGATTCAAGTAATGCAGCTGCAGCCTTTTTTTCCTTTGGCGTCTGAGGCTCGGGTAGTTTTTCTAATAATAAATCGCTGTCATCATCATCGTTAATAACCGTATTGTAAATAATTTCCTCACCGTCTGTCGGATCTGCTTTTAATAATCTGAGCTCTTTTATTTTTGAATTAACTACTGAGACTAATTGCTCTGCAGATAATTTTGTATTTTCAGGAATTCCTAAATCATCACCGGTATCTTTGTTAACTATATTCTCCAGCACAATCCTGTCCACATAGTCGAGATAATTTTTATCTGTAACTTTCACCTGCTCCATCAATCCGAATAATTCCAGCATTTGATAATGCTCATTAAATCCAAGCGCCTTGAGCAATGTTGAAAAATAAAACTTTTTCTTCCTGTCAACATATGCGTAAAGCAGATTATTTATATCTGTAGTAAATTCTACCCATGAACCTCTGAACGGAATTACGCGGGCTGAATAAAGCTTGGTTCCGTTTGCGTGTATTGATTCACTGAAAACAACTCCCGGAGACCTGTGCAGCTGGCTGACAATAGCTCTCTCAGCGCCATTTATAATAAAGCTTCCCCTTGGAGTCATATAAGGAAGATTCCCAAGATATACATCATTCTCTATAGTATAATTATATTCTTTCGCAGCGGCATTTGGTTTAGTGGACAATCTTAACCTTGCCTTAACCTGTACTGCATAGCTTAGTCCCTGCTCCTGACATTCAATTACTGAATAGTGAGGTTTTTCAAGATAGTAATCTACAAACTCCAGCAAAGCAGTTTCTCTCGAATCCGAAATGGGAAAATTATCTTCAAAAACTTTTTGAAGTCCCTGGGATTTTCTCTTGCTTGCAGGAACATCTTCCTGCAAAAAATCTTTGTAAGACTGAATTTGCACTTTTAATAAATCAGGCGGATCATGTTTAATAGATGTCTTAGCAAAAGTCAATCTGCTGTTCTTACTGTTTAACGGCTGTAAACCTAATTCATTTACTCTCGAATCCAATTTTTTTACCCCCAGATTCTTTAATAAACAATCCCGGCAGTACAATATGCCGGGACAGTTTTATGTTTAAAAAATATTTAATTGTGAAAATTATTTTTTTGATTGTAATGGGAATTACTTTATTTCTACTTTAGCGCCTGCAGCTTCTAAATCGGCTTTCAATTTCTCTGCATCTGCTTTTGAAATATTTTCTTTGACAGGTTTAGGAGCGCTTTCCACTAAAGCTTTTGCCTCGGTTAATCCGAGACCGGACGCGTTCTTTACCGCTTTGATGACATTTATTTTCTGTGAGCCGGCTTCAGTTAAAATAACAGTGAATTCGGTTTGTTCTTCGACAGGTGCTGCTGCAGCTCCGGTTGGAGCGCCGCCTGCGACCATCATTGGAGCGGCTGCTGTAACACCAAATTTATCTTCAAGTATCTTTTTTAATTCTGATGCCTGAGTTAAAGTTAATTCGCCAATTTGATCTGCAATTTCTTGTACTGACATTTTTTATTATCCTTTTTGTTTTTGTTATTTTTTTATTAAAATTAATTTAAAATTTAAGCGGCTTGTTTCTTTGCCACTTCCTCGATTACACTTGACAAGTCTCTCATCACTGCATTTAAGCATCCCACAATTCCTGATGCAGGTGAATTCAATGCACTGAGAATTCCGGATATAATCTCTTCCTTTGTAGGAAGTGATGCCAGATCGTTAAGTTTCTTCGAATCGTAAATCTCGTCTTCTACAATCGCTATCTTTAGCTTTGGCCGTTCGATCTTATCAAAAAATTTCTTCAGGATTTTTGCAGGAGCTACGGGATTTTTACATGCAAAAACAATTCCCGTCGGTCCATGAAGGAATTCAGAAATTTTTTCAGTATGAGAGGAATATTTATCAGTCTCCTTTAAAGCTCTTGCAGTTAATGTGTTCTTAACAACTTTATACTTTAATTCCGACTTGTAAAATTCCTTCCTGAGATCATTTACTTCCTCTACTGTCAATCCGGCAAAATCCGCAAAATACATTGCCTCGGAAGATTCTATTAATTCCTTTATCTCCTTGACTGATTCTGCCTTTTGTTCTTTATTCATTTGGAATCGGTTAGTTTAGTGAATTTATTTGCGCTTACCCGAAGCAGGGTAAGCTTATTTTTATTTGTATTGAGTGCGTAAATTCTTTTTGATTATGCTGCGGTTTTTACTGCAGTTATAATTTTGTCTAGCTTTATTCCGGGTCCCATTGTTGTTGAGATGGTTATACTTTTAACGTAGGTCCCTTTCGATGCAGCAGGTTTTAATTTCACTATAGTATTTAAAAATGCAAGCACATTTTCTTCAAGTTTATTTTCATCAAAAGAAATTTTCCCGACTATAGAATGAACTATCCCGCTTTTATCAACCCTGAAATCAATCTTACCGGCTTTCACTTCTTTTACTGCCTGTCCAACATTGGGCGTTACCGTTCCGCTTTTTGGATTCGGCATAAGCCCTCTGGGACCCAATACTTTACCAATCTTTCCAAGCTCGCTCATAGTATCCGGCGCAGCAATTATTACATCAATATCAGTCCAACCCTCCTGTATCTTTTTAATGTAGTCTTCAAAACCTACATAATCGGCTCCGGCTTCTTTTGCTTCTTCTTGCTTTTCGGGTTTAGCAATTACTAACACACGAACGCTTTTTCCTGTTCCGTTTGGAAGGGAGACTGTTCCTCTAACTACCTGGTCAGCGTGCTTTGGATCAACGCCAAGTCTTACTGCAATATCAACAGATTCATCAAATTTTGCCGAAGCGGATTGCTTTAACTTTGAAACCGCGTCAGCTAAATTATATTCTTTTGTAACATCAACTTTTTTCTTGATTTCCTTTTGCTTCTTGGTCAGCTTCATAACAAAAATTTTTTTAATTAATAATTTAATTTTCTACCGTGATTCCCATGCTTCTCGCCGTTCCCGCAACCAATCTCATCGCAGCATCCACATCATGAACATTCAGATCGGGCATCTTTGTCTCGGCAATTTCTTTTAACTGCTTTTTCGAAACTTTTCCTACTTTTGTTTTATTCGGAACTCCCGAACCTTTCTCCAGGCCTGCGGCTTTTATAAGCAGTATTGCAGCCGGCGGGGTCTTTGTTATAAATGTAAATGATTTATCCGAAAAAACTGTGATTACTACAGGTATTATCAGACCTTTTTTGTCCTGGGTTCTTGCATTAAACTGTTTGCAAAATTCCATCCCGTTAACACCTCTTTGACCTAAGGCAGGTCCTACAGGCGGCGCCATGGTTGCGGTCCCTGCAGGGATTTGTAATTTTACGAAACCTGTTATCTTCTTAGCCATAAATTAAAAATATTTTAAGTTATTATTTTTCTTTTTCTATTTGTGTTAATTCAAGTTCTATTGGTGTCTTTCTTCCGAAGATACTTACCATTACTTTTACTTTGAGCTTCTCAAGATTTACTTCGAGTATGTTTCCGTTGAAATTGTTAAACGGACCGCTGGTAACTTTTACCGGATCTCCTACATTAAGTTGAATGTCAAGCTTTTCGTCTTCTCCCTCATCGTTTAATATTGATTTAATTCTCTTCACTTCAGATTCCCTGAGGGGGATAGGATCCAGACGCTTTCCTTTAACACTTTTGGAGCCAACCATATTAATGATGGACGGCGTCTTCGAAATAAAATCCCGTAACTTATCATCCAAATCAGCCTCTATCAGAATATATCCCGGTAAGAAATTTTTCATCTTAACTTTTTTCTTGCCGCCCTTTACCTCAAATACTTTCTCCAGGGGAATTAATACATTCCTAATCCTGTCCTCAAGCTTTTCGTTTCTAATCTCATTATCCAGAAATGCTTTTACCTTATTCTCATGGCCTGAGATTATTCTTACTGCAAACCACTTGAATTTTTCCGAATCTTCATTTTGAGATTCGCCGGTTTCAATACTATTAGTCACAGTATTTTCTACTAACTCATCTGTTAAGTCTTCTTCTAAGTTTTCTTCCATATCTTTTTTCTTATTCTCTTCGCTCATTTTATAAATTAGAATATAACTTTTAATAATTCACTAATACCCTTGTCAATTATATAAACTATGATTGCAGATATTATCATTGTTATTATAACAACCTTTGTAGATTCTATTAACTCGGCTTTTTTTGGCCAGGATACTTTTTTCATCTCTTTGTAAATATCGATAAAAAAATTTATTATCTTGTCTTTCATTTTAAAATTTATTTTTCTTTTTCAAATGCACGGGAGGAGGGACTCGAACCCCCAACCAACGGTTTTGGAGACCGCTACTCTACCAATTGAGCTACACCCGCAAATATCAAATTACTTTGATTCACGGTGTAAGATATGCTGCTTTGTCCATTTGCAGTACTTCTTAAGTTCTAATCTCTCTTTTGTGTTGATTCTGTTTTTAGTGGAAACGTATACCGACTTTCCTTTATGAGGACCTTCTACGCTTACAAGTTTTATTTTTATTCTTGATCCTTCTTTTGCCATTTTTCTGCTTTAAATTTTTTTACCGAAATCTAATTTAAGAATTCTAACAGGATTTAATAATTTTTTGTCACATGAATTAGAAATGCTATAGATTTATCTTTTTTGTGTAATTTTATGAGTTTCATTCTTGAGCTGATGACCGGGATTGAACCGGTGACCTCTTCCTTACCAAGGAAGTGCTCTACCAACTGAGCTACATCAGCATTCCTGAATCGTTACAAACTTTTAAGACAGTTTCGGGGGATCTATTCCCAGTGCCGTAGCAAGCGATACCAAATGATCCTGTTCCTGAACTAATATGCCTCTTATCTGCTCTGATATTGCAATCTCCCCGAGCTCTTCACATTGCTTTACTCTTTCCCTGTAATTCAGAATCGTGACTCTTTCATTCTCTAAATCAAAGCTCAGCATTTCCTTCGCCTTTTCGGAAGTCTTTACTTTCTCCGGAGTTACATTAGGCATTCCTCCCAAATAATCAATCTGATTGGCTATTATAAGTGCATGCTGCAATTCCTCACCGGCATGTATTTCCAGCTCCGATGCAATATTCATATACTCAGCACCCTTCAGTACCTGTGAATAATTCACATATGAAATTATTGCCTGATACTCCCTAGAAAGATCTCCGTTTAATAACTCGATTAATTTTTTTCTCGTAATTTTCAAAATTATTTGCTGGTTTAATTATTATCTGATTTCCTGAGCGGGAGACGAGACTCGAACTCGCGACCAACAGCTTGGAAGGCTGTGACTCTACCAACTGAGTTACTCCCGCTTATTCAAATTATTATTTATTTTTAATATCCTGCAGATTCATAGAAAAAAATTTCAAAGAACTTTCCTTATTCTTTATTATTTATTCTTTATTATTTATTTTTATTAAGCATCAATGTGGGTAGGGAAGGATTCGAACCTCCGAAGACAATTGTCGACAGATTTACAGTCTGTTGCGTTTGACCGCTTCGCTACCTACCCATATCCTACTGCTAAAAAAAGTTTGAGAAAAGATATTAAAATAGCTATTTTAGGAATATAAATCAATATTATTTTTCATGAATTTTTATGAAAAAATTTTCTTTGGGCTCACAATAAATTAATACTAAGAAGGCTGTCTATTTTTGATTTTTGGTTTTTTAGGTTCCTCAGGCGTTCACTTATTCCCTGCTTTTCTGAAGAAGTTAATTCTGAATTGTCAGTCTCAGTTCTGTCTAATACCGGAATGTATAAAGGAACAATGGCGTCACCGAGATTGTCATTTTCATCAGGGATGGGCTGCTTGCCCTTTGTAATACATTCAAGATTGACAACTTGCCCAACTTTAAAATTCTTATTGCTTTTAATCGCTATAATATTTCCTGTCCCCTCTTCTTTTCCAATATAAATATTCGGTTCAACAATTTTAATTACTTTTGCCACAATCAAAACTGAATTTTCTGCTCCGGAAAAATTAATATTGCTTAGCTGCCTGTCCTGCTCCCGGATCTCACGCTCAAGGTCATTAAGCTTTACTATGGAAGAAATTTTTTTGTTAAGAAGAGAAACATTCGTCTCCAGTATCTCATGTTCATTCTTAATATTCGCCTCCGGAAATGAAGATAAAATTAGTTTCGAATTGTTAAGTTCATTTAACGCTTCACTGTATTTTGAAGCGGTATTTAATTTTTTGGCTGCTGCTATT
>JBBRTN010000079.1:0-7269 GCA_038244395.1 Ignavibacteria bacterium | reverse complement strand
TAATAAAATAATGTAGCCGCAACCTTTACGGTTGCGGATGAAATGTGATTTGATAACCCAATCCGCAGGCATAAAGCCTGCGGCTACAATTGTTAATAAAATAATGTAGCCGCAACCTTTACGGTTGCGGATGAAATGTGATTTGATAACCCAATCCGCAGGCATAAAGCCTGCGGCTACAATTGTTAATAAAATAATGTAGCCGCAACCTTAGTGTTGAGAATGACGATTGATTGATAACCACCCGCAGTTAAAAACCTGAGGCTACAATCAAGGATGATGTGGCAATGATTATTGAAAAGAAACACAGTAAAGTAGCCGCAACCTTTACGGTTGCGGATGAAGTGTGATTTGATAACCCAATCCGCAGGCATAAAGCCTGCGGCTACAATGAAAGGATGTAACTTTGATTATTGAAAAGAAGCATAGACTTGATAAAGAATTCTATTTGGGAGAAAGGATTGTTTCTTTTACATGTTGTATTAAGAAGAGAGATCATGTATTTATCGAGAAAGATTTATTTGATGAGTTTGAAAATATGTTATTAGAAGAATTAAGTAGATTTGAATGCGACTCACTTATACATTTATTTATGCCTGACCATTTACATTTGATTCTAAAAGGTAAATATGAAAATTCAGATGTCATAAAGTCAGTGGAGATGTTTAAACAAAAAACAGGATTTTGGTTTTACAAAAACATGAATAAAACAAAGTGGCAAAAAGATTATCATGATCATATTATTAGAAACGATGAAGATCTGAAAAAACATATGTATTATGTTTTGTATAATCCGGTAAGAGCAGGAATTTGCAATCATTGGAAGGAATATGAATTTAAAGGATCAACGGTTTATAATTTTGATGAATGGGAATAATACGAAATAAAATGTTGCCGCACGCTTTATGCCTGAGGGTAGTATAAGGAAAACAAATTGAAAATGAAACGCGACCATAAAGGTCGCGGCTACATTGTACGATAGATAATAGCCAAAAGAGCACTGCGATCATAAATGTCACGCCAAAAAAAAATTAAACAGATGTTGCCGCAGGCTTTATGCCTGCGTTAGTATAAGGAAAACAAATTGAAAATGAAACGCGACCATAAAGGTCGCGGCTACATTAATATGATAGTTAATGAGTAAGTTGATTGTCTCTGCAAATTAATAACTTACTTGAATGTTTGAGACATCTGTCCTAAATTATCAGACAAAAGACTTAACAATAAAATTATGACTAAAGAAGAAGTTAAAGAAAAAAATTTAGAAAAAGCTTTCATTTCTCACGTCAGCAAACTAAGTAAAAAAGATTATGATATTTCGATGATAGATTTTCTTTCAAACCGGCTGCTTATGATTATGGTAATTGAGGAAGGTATTCCGTTTCAATTGTTTGATAAGATCTATGAATTAAGTCCTTTTCCTATTAACTATTGGTCGGAATTTCTGCACTTATCACAAAAATCATTGCAAAGATACAGACAATCACGAAGACAATTCGATCCGATTCACTCGGAAAAAATTATTGAAATTGCTGAAGTAATTGAAACAGGCAAGAATGTTTTTGGAAGCAATGATAAGTTTAAGCTCTGGCTTGAAACACCAAATTTTGCATTGGGGAAGTCAAGACCAATGGACTTATTGAAATATTCATACGGGAAAGAAATGGTTCTTACAGAATTAGGAAGAATCGAACACGGCATTTTAGGATAGATGGAAGTATTAAGACTATCAAGAGAAAAATATTCGAAAAAGCTGTCCGGAACCGGGGCAGCAAAGCTTGGCGGACGATGGAATTCAATCGGAGCTGAACTAATTTACACGGCCTCAAACCGCTCTCTTGCAATGGCAGAAGTCGTAGTTCATCTCACAGCAGCAATGGTTCCCGAAGATTATCAGATGACAACTATTTACATTCCGGATAACACTTCTATTAAAGTTATTATTGAAAAAGATTTGCCGGAACAATGGAATGAATTTCCTCCTTTGCGGGATACACAATTGTTAGGAGATAAATTCGTATTGGAAAATAAATACTGTCTGTTTAAAATCCCATCGGCAGTAACAAAAGGAGATTACAATATTCTGATCAACCCGGCTCATACTGAATTTAAAAAAATTAAAATAATCAATAACGAACCATTCCCCTTTGACAGAAGAATTTTCAAATCAAGCTGAGATAAATTATTTCAGGGAGAAAACAAATGTAGGTGCAGACTTTAGCCTGAGGTGAAAAGTAATGTAATGATTCGTTTGAAAACCGCAACCTAAAGGTTGCTTGCTACAATTCAATTTTATTAGGTAATGACATTTATTTTGATTCTATTCTCCTCATTAATCATACTGACCAAATTTGCAGATTGCTATACAACAGCGAATAAAATAAATCACGAACATAATTTTGAAAAAAATCCATTAGCACGATTCCTTATGAAAAGATTTGGAATTAATTCAACAATATGGATAATTTTTATAATTACTATCTTTATAACAATCATTTCATTGATCTCTGTAATTGAATCTAACTCTTTAGATTATGAAATATTGTTTATCCTGATTGCTTCTTTAGTTTCAGTAGTGCAGTTTTTTGTTGCATTGCATAATCATACAAAAAACCCGAATTTCTTAACAAGAATACTTTATAGAATTTTTTTTACGAATAGATAAACCACGAGACTTCGCCGGTAGAAAATTCTGTGAATCATGGGTTCAGATATTTGCAGTCAGACGATTCCTGTTGATTGGATCCCCGACAGGAGCATTCGAGGATGACAAATAAATGGTTTAGATATTTTACAATAAGACAATTTAGGGTGTGATTGGATCCGCGACAGGAGCATTCGGGGATAACAATTAAAGCGGGAGAGAGTTCAGAGTCGGTAATGATTCTGACATACCGCTGGAGTCCGGAAAAGCACGAGACTTTGTTGATTGGATTCCCGACAGGAGCGCTCGGGGAGGACAATAAGTGGGATAGTTATTTTGGAATCATTAAATTTAAAATCATTTAATTCAATTGGCAGATACTAAAAAAATATTAACGGAGCAAATCAGCAAGTCTCTTTCGATAAATAAAAATCAGGTCTTGGCAACAATTGATTTACTCGAAGGCGGCGCTACCATTCCTTTTATTTCAAGATATAGAAAAGAAGCTACAGGCAGTCTGGATGAAATGCAGGTCGCAGATATTCAGTCAGAGCTTAAGAGAGTAAATGATCTGATTAAACGACGTGAATATATTCTGAAGAGTATTTCCGACCAGGACAAATTAACCGAAGCGCTTGCTGAAAAAATAAATACATGCTGGGACCTGAATGAACTCGAAGATATTTACCTTCCCTTTAAACCAAAAAGAAAAACAAGAGCTGCTGCCGCGCGCGATAAAGGTCTGGAGCCGCTTGCAGTTTTGATTATGTCGCAGGAAAATATGAATCTGAATACCGAGGCATTAAAATTTATTAATGATGATGTCAGCTCAGAAGAAGATGCCCTTGCAGGTGCAAGAGATATTATTGCCGAATGGATTAGTGAAGATTTAACAGCAAGAAATTCTTTACGTGAGCTTTTTAAAAGCTCCGCCGTTTTAAATTCGAAAGTATCTTCAAAGAAAAAAGAAGAAGGTCAGAAATATCTTGACTATTTTGATTATTCCGAAGATCTGAAAAAATGCGCCGGACACCGCCTGCTTGCTATACTCCGAGGTGAGCAGGAAGGCATACTTAAAGTTTCAGTCGGAGTGGATAATGAAACCGGAGTTAAGATACTTGATAAAATTTTTATTAAAAATAATTCAGTCCATGAATCTTCAGCGCAGGTTTCAATTGCAGCAAGAGATTCATTTAAGAGATTATTACTACCTTCTCTTGAGACGGAATTCCGAAACAGTTCAAAAGAAAAAGCTGACAGGGAAGCAATACTTGTTTTTTCCGAAAATCTCCGGCAGTTATTGCTTGAAGCGCCGCTGGGACCGGTCGCAGTAATGGCTATTGACCCCGGGTTCAGAACGGGCTGTAAGATTGTTTGTCTTGATGAGCAGGGAAGTTTGCTTTTTAATACCACGATATATCCTCATGAACCTCAAAACAAAATTAATGAATCATCAGAGATTATAATCAGGCTGATCCACCAATATAAAATAAAAGCGGTCGCAGTTGGCAACGGTACAGCGGGCAGGGAAACAGAAAATTTTATAAAATCCCTGAAAGAAAAAATTCCTGATACGGAAGTATATATGGTAAATGAATCCGGTGCATCAGTCTACTCTGCTTCCGATGTTGCAAGGGAAGAATTTCCCGAACTCGACCTGACTGTCCGCGGTGCAATATCTATCGGCAGGCGCCTTGTGGATCCGCTGTCTGAACTTGTAAAGATTGACGCAAAGTCAATCGGCGTAGGACAATATCAGCATGACGTTGACCAGGATAAATTAAAAGACAGCCTCGACATGGTAGTTAGTTTTGCAGTAAACCAGGTGGGAGTAAATCTTAACACTTCCAGCAGGCATCTTCTTCGTTATGTTTCAGGAATTGGTCCAAGGCTGGCGAATGCAATTACGAAATACAGGCAGGATAACGGACCTTTTAAATCGAGGCAGGAGCTGACAAAGGTTAAGGGATTAGGTGATAAAGTTTTTGAACAGTCCGCAGGATTCTTAAGAATTCCCGGAGCAATGAACCCGCTTGATAACAGTGCGATTCATCCTGAGAGCTATTTCATTGTTCTTAAAATGGCAACAGACCTTTCAAAGCCTGTTAAAGATTTGATTGGCTCCGAAGAAGCGAGTAAGGACATTGAAATAAGTAAATATATCAGTGACAATGCAGGTCTTCCGACTCTTGAAAATATCATGACCGAATTAAAAAAACCAGGGCTTGATCCGAGAGGAAAGGCAGAAGTATTTTCCTTCGAAGAATCAATCGGTAACATAGATGACCTGAAGACGGAAATGCGACTACCCGGAATAATAACCAACATTACTAAGTTCGGGGCGTTTGTAAATATTGGAATAAAAGAAAACGGCTTGCTTCATATTTCGCAAATCAGCAATAACAGGTTCGTCAAAGACCCGTCAGAGATTCTGAAATTAAATCAGAAGGTGATAGTAAGGATCATAAGCATAGATAAGGAGCGCAAGAGAATACAGCTGTCCATGAAGGATATGTAATAATAAAAAAATGACACCATCTCGTTTGCTGACAGTATCGTTTTCTAAGGACTAAGCTCCTTTATAAAAAAAATTATATCAATTTAAATTTTTCTGTTTCTCATTATAAAATTTTGCCCCGACGGTTGTAAATTCTTTTGTAATGTTAAGAAGGAATTTTAAAGTATTGACTTCCTCCATCTGTAATTTCACAAATTCGATT
This sequence comes from Ignavibacteria bacterium, assembly GCA_038244395.1. Lineage (GTDB taxonomy): Bacteria > Bacteroidota > Ignavibacteria > Tepidaquicellales > Tepidaquicellaceae > JAGPCH01. The sequence continues at coordinate 1,905 of JBBRTN010000079.1, read as the reverse complement.
TTGACCATTCCCATTTTTACCTTTGTACCGTAATCATATTTCTTTATAAGGTCGTCTATATTTTTCATATTCCGCCTGAATACAGGTCCGTATTGTTCGTATATGCTCAATGCAGATTTCATGAAATCATTTAAGATGGCTATATGACCATCGTAATCGTTCTCGTGAGTCTTATGCAATTTTTCATTTATCTTCGACTGCATGGCAGTCAGCTCATTTTTAAATTTTTCTGTTGTAACGTTAATTTCATCAACAGACTTATTCACTTCTTCAATATCATCATGCACGTCCCCGAATCCTAGCGGAATGTCCATTCCTCCCGGAGGTCCTATTCCGCCACGAGGCATTCCGCTCTGAGGAGGTCCGTTGCCAGACGGCACCTGCTCCCTGTTCAGCTGTGTCTTGTTCAGGTCAGTATTTAATTCACCCAATAACTTTTGAATCCTGCTGTCCTGGCTTTCAAGCAAACTGTTAAATACAAAATCCGTATTCGATGAATCGGGCACAACAAGCGCCCAGGCTTCATCACAGCCCGAAGGAGGTTTTATTAAACTGTCAAGTAAGGGAGTGAATTCCTGGTTGATGATAGTGATTTTCGGTGGCTCGAATTTCTGCTGTGAATAAATGTTGTGAGATAAAATCAGAATCAGGGAAACTGAAGTTAAAGTCCTCGTTAAAATATTCATTACAAATTTATTTTTAAAATTTATTGCAAAGTTATGAAGAAATAAAATTTTGTTCTGTAAAAACTTGTAACACGGATTATAGATTTTCAAAATTATTAACATTGAACTTAACCTCAGACAGCAATAAAAAAATCCCTCCTGTTAATTCTTCCTTTTCAGGAAGTCAGAAGGGAAAAGTTTTATGTTAAAACATTTTTGATTAATGTTTCGCGCTGTAGTAATTTGTACGCTTGCTTAATTTACATGTCTTTCTCAAATTCATATAAAGTTTTTTATAATTTACTTTATATCTTTTATAAGAATGTTTATACTTGCTGCTTCTTCCCGCTGAATAAAGTCTTCTCTGTTTATGATACTTTTTTTTGTAAGATACTTTTGCGACTTTTGTTTTTAGCTGGTCGACTTCAGTATGGAGCCTGTCATACTTATCTTTCATTATTGCCAGGTCCTCTGAAAGGTCCTTGTTGTCAATTTTCGTATCAGCTATCATTTCACGATTCTGCATATTTGTTTTATGCGCGTCATAAAACAAATATCCAAAAACTCCGCTCATACAAATTAATAAAGAAAAGATAACGATTTGAATTTTAGACAAATTGTTAAGTTTCATTTTCCCTTTTTGTTAAATTAAAAAAATAATAAAATGTTTTGTTTGGTTACGGTTTAATAAAATAAAAGTTACCTGGGTTTATTTTAAATTAATACTTTGAGCTTTTAATTTCAATCTGTAAAATTTGTATGCCGATAAAGATGATAAAGATGATAAAGATGGATAAAGAATCTCAGCAGGTGCAAAATAGATTTATTGTTACCAATTTCAATTGAATCCGAAATAGAAATTAATTTTTTAATTCATTCTTTAAAAACAACCCGCCCGTTATAGGAAGCGAATAATATTTTTAGTCAGATCGTTTTGGATGGATGTGAACAATTCTCATTCCCTTTAACCTGACTGCCAGGGATGAAATAAAATTCTCCTTTACATCTATATCATATAAAGACCACTCATTAATTTCTTCCGGATTCTCTTTAATACTGGTTAATTCAGGCGGGTCTCCGGATTTTAAAGTCACTGAAAAATCCTTAAGAGGGTAGGAAAGTCCATCTCCCACTGCTTTTATGAACGCTTCCTTTCTTGTCCAGCATCTGAAGAATGCTTCCTTAATATTTGCTTCATTTATTTTACTGAATTCCCCAACCTCGGAATCCGAAAAATATC
>JBBRTN010000078.1:0-7309 GCA_038244395.1 Ignavibacteria bacterium | reverse complement strand
TTTCTGACCTTCGTTTTGTAATTTCATCTGACGGCTCCATGAGATTCCGGAATTCGTTGTATGATAGAGCGTGTCGTTAGTAGAGCACATCCATCCCGTATTCTCATCTGTGAACCAGACCGCATTTAAATTCTCTCCGGTATTGGTAAAGATTGAAATACTATACCAGTTATTTCCTCCGTTAGTTGTTTTAATCATTCTGTTGCCATAGCCCACAGCGAATCCTGTATTAGCAGAAGGGAAGGAAGATGAAAAGAGAGTAAAGGCAGGATCGGGAGTCGGCTGTTCTATCCATTGACCAAAAGAAATGTTCTGTGATGCTATTACTAGCAAAGCAATAAATAGTTTTTTCATATTTTAAGATTTATATTTATAAATTATTCATATTCGTCATGTAAGTCAAATCAAAGATGAATGTAAATGTAGGATTGAAATTTTCCGGAATTGAAGCTCTTATATTCTGATAATAATTAAATATAACGAGGCTCAAACCTGAATCTGACAAAATAGTGTTTGTATATTTAGTAACTTTAATTATATTTACATAATGAAGAAAGTGTTCATGAAAATTTTTCAAAGCAATGAAGACAGACTTACATATAATGTTAGTTTTGAAAACCGAGTTTGCCGTTTAAGCGGTTAATAAAATAAACCTATGAAAAAATTTATTATTACCTCGATTCTGTTATTCCTGATGTTCAGTAACTTAAAAGCGCAGGATACATTTTCTATTTGCGCAGTTGATCCGATTACAGGTGAAGTCGGAAGTGCGGGCGCATCCTGTGTTAATGACTGTACCATTCTGACTGATGTCCATCCCGGTTATGGAGTTATTCATACGCAGGCATCCTGGCTTGCAGCAAATCAAAATTATGCCCGGAGCCTTATGAATCTGCATTTGCTTCCGCAGGCAATTATTGATTCGGTTGTGCTTCATGACGCACAAAATAATCCTTCCATAAGGCAGTATGGAATTGTTAATTTAACAAACGGAGGGAGTACAGCTGCCTACACAGGAACGAATTGTCTGGATTATAAAAATCATATAACCGGTCCGACTTATTCAATACAAGGCAACATACTTATCGGGCAGCAAATACTTGATTCCATGAAATCCCGGTTCTTAAATACAGCAGGATCATTGTCAGAAAAACTTATGGCTGCATTGCAGGGAGCGAAAGTCATAGGAGCCGATTCACGGTGCGCAAGCTGGAACACTTCTTCCAAGTCGGCATTCATAAGAGTTGCGAAGCCGGGTGATACATCCGGAGTTCTTTATCTTAATTTACAGGTCTTGAATACTCCGTTCGGAAGAGACCCTATTGATTCACTGCAAATTTTGTTCGACAACCGGCTGACACCCGTTACAACTATTTCGAATGCAATTCCGGAAAAATTTTCTCTGCACCAGAATTTTCCCAATCCTTTTAATCCGGGAACAGTTATAAATTATGAATTAGCCGCTACCGCATTTACGGTTCTTAAAATTTATGACGTTCTGGGGAATGAAATTTCAACTTTAGTAAATCAGGAACAATCCGCAGGAATTTATGAAGTCGTATGGAATGCAACAAATTTTCCGAGCGGTATCTACTATTATCGTCTAAGTACTGAAAGTTTTTCATCAGCTAAACAGATGATTCTCCTGAAATAAAATAATGACAAGATTCTAAAAGTTTTTATTTCCCGAACCGTTAAGACAAGGTCTGCTAATTCTTAAACCAATCACCCGTCATATACCACTTTCCGTTTATGAGCTTAAAAGCTATAGGCTTCGCAATGCTCAGAGTATATGTCATTGTTTTGGAATTATCATCATAAGTCGGCGTGACATTTTGCGCGACTTTTAAATTCCTGTAAAGAACCTGCTGCTCTGCGTTGCTGAATTGCAGCAAAGCCTGATTCACTCCACCCATGGAATTAATATATTTCGGGTCCACATAGGTTGAAAGAAACTCGGAATTGTGTCCGGCAAAAAGAACATTTGACATTTCCTGCATCTGATTCTGAAGCAGTTTTTTATAAGTGCCGTATTGGGGTGACAGCCCGGCTCCTGAACAACTGAAAAAACTCAGGGCTGCAAATAAAAAGAAAATTTTTGTAAATGATTTCATGAGGCTCCTTTTAAATAAATTAAAATAAAGTTTTAATAAAAATTTTTTAAAAATACTTATTCATGTTTTTTAATTCAAGGATTGTGTTTATAAAAAAAGCGGTAAAAAATTAATCAAATTTCTTACCGCATATATTACTTTATAAAAATTATAATTTTACTGGTTACCTATCCACGCATTTCTTTCCTGCCGCTGCTTTTCCGATAGTATTTCCTCTGACGTTACCGAGAACTCATGCGATGTTTTTGTCTGTTCAACTTTTGCTTTAAGTGTTACCTGGTTTTCTTTTCTGTTAACATCGTATCTTGCAACCACAATTGAAAATTCATCGCCCGGTTTAATCTGATTTTTAACAGAGCCAAACATAGCTCTTGCATTTTGGTATGTTATCGGTTTTCCGTTTACCGAGACAAGTTCATCTCCATCTTTTAATCCTAAGGCTTTTATAAATTTGTTATCCGGGTTTTCCAGTTTGACAATCTTCAATCTGTAATTCGCCTGGTTAAATCCCATTGAAAGACCTCCGACATCTACAACACTGTACGGAATTTCTTTTACGGATATTCCGACTTTTTCAAATATTTCATTGTATGGAATTTTTTTCGGACCCGCTACATAAGTATCCAGAAATTCTCTTACCTTGGGTGAAGTGAGAGCTTCTATTTCACTGAAGAGTTCATCATCCTTAAAAGATTTTGTCTTCCCGTATTTTTCCAGAAGTATATTTATTACATCCTGCAGTCCCTGTTGTCCGCCGGACTCTTCACGAATCAGAATATCCAGGCACATTCCTATCAGCGCTCCTTTTTCATAAACATTTTCATACTGCGGTTCATACTTATCAAGAGCTCCTTTGCTCATTTCAGTCATTGCAAGACTGTCATTATACCTGGAAGCTGAGTTAAGTTTTCTCTGCATTTCAGTCATGTATTCTTCAAGCTTTATCAAACCCTCTTTTAACATTATATAATGAGCATTATATTCTGTCACGCCCTCATAAAGCCAGAGATGCTCGCTCATTACCGGATTAGTAAAATCAAAATTACCGATTTCTTCCGAATGCAGATTAAGCGGAGTGACGGTGTGGTAGTATTCATGAGCGCTTGTGGACTCAAGCTGCTTAATCATAAATGACTTTGCCGCAGCAGGAACATCAGGCATATAATACATTGATGAATTATTATGCTCAAGAGCTCCAAACATACCGCTGCCTTTATCACTGTTCGAAAAATAATAGAGAAAAGTATAAATGTCCGCCGGAAGCTTTCCTCCAAGATAAGTTCTTATTGCCGAAAGAAGAACCTGATTGCTTTCACCTATGTCTTTTGCTGTCATTCCTTTTCCCGGAGAATAAACCGATATTAAAATTTTTGCTTCAGGAAAATTTATCGTAGCAGTATCCGGAACAGTAAACATTATCGGGTTGTCCACAAGGAAATGGTAGTCGGGAGCAGTAAAAATTTCTTCTGTATCTGTCCTGTTCAATGCAGTCAGGCTAGTCGCTCCGTAGAAGCCTGCCGGTTTTTCGAAACTAATTTTATAGTTCGTATTAATATTATCATCAAAAAATCCGAAGAATCCGTGATTGTTTATCACGTAAACTTTACCTTCTTCTATGCTTGTTCCGGCCGGCTCAAATACCGGATGATTTGTAGTAGATGTATCGTCAAAAGTATCGTCGACTTTATATATGATTTTATAAAGCCTGCCTGCGTCTGAAATCTCCCATGTATTTACATCCTGCTGATTTACTGACAGTTCACTGCCCGATTCGTCATACGCTTTCAGGTCTGAGATAAATCTGCCGAAATTATATACCTTGTAAGTTCCGGGAACCATCGCCGGGAATCTGTAATTTATTTTATCAGAATTTATTTTTGGAGTTATAAGCTCTACTGTTAAACGGTCGTTATCAACTTTATTAAGGTCAACAAAAAACTGGTAGCCGTCATTTTGAGTAACCTGTGAATATGAAAAAGAAAATGAAAAAATGGAAAAGAGCAGAACTAAAATATAGCGCATGATTTTTTTTTGATTTATATTAGAGGTAACAATTTATGAAAATTACGCATAAGTTTAAACATTGTTTCTCATAACGAATGAACCTGAATGAACCTGAATGAAACTGAATGAACCTGCGTAAATATTGTTTGTGTCAGTTTGTGTCCAGGAATTTTTTTTCGTCTGACATAATTAAATTATAATCTTCATTTTGAACAGCCTGAATTTTCTAATAAAATTCCTGCATCAATCTGTAAGTCTAAACAACGAGGTCAACAAACTCAAACTTACTTCCGTCAAATAATCCTTTATCACTAAGCTTCAACTGCGGAATCACCAGCAATGCCATAAATGATAATGTCATAAAAGGAGCATTAAGCGACGACCCGAGCTCCTTGGCGAGCTTATCTATAGCAGTGTATTTTTCTGCAACAATATAACCGTCTTCGGTAGTCATTATACCTGCTACAGGAAGCGGAAGAACTTCCGTTTTCCCCTCGCTTGAAACAGAGACTCCGCCTTTATTTTCTATTATTGCATTTACAGCATTGCATATGTCTTCATCGTTAACTCCGACTGCAATTATATTATGCGAATCATGAGCTACGCATGAAGCAATGGCTCCCTTCTTCAATCCGAAATTTTTAATGAACCCGATGGCAGGCTTTCCGTTTTTATATCTTTCGACCACTGCAAGTTTCAGAACATCGTTGTCTGTATTTGAAATTAATTTTCTGTTATTTTTGACTGATGCCTTAGCCGGAAGATGAAGCTCTCCGGTGATAAGCTGACCATCATGCGCTTCAATAACCCGCACTTCTGTTTTATTACCTTCTATTTCAAAATCAGCGGAAATTTTTTTGGTTGTGCTGAAATGATTTATAATTTTTTCATAAACACTTTTAATCAGTGTAGTCCCGTTCTCTGAGACCAGTAATCCGTCAATGAAAGTTTTCAGGACCTTAAACTCCCGTAAATTATTGACAACAATAAAGTCTGCAGCATCGCCGGCTTTAAGCAGCCCTACTTCAAGCTTATAATGGTTAACAGGATTTATACTCGCGCAGGTCAAAACGTCAAACACATCATAACCATATTCGACTGACCTGGAAACAATCCTATTGATATGTCCCACGGCAAGGTCATTAGGATGTTTGTCGTCACTGCAAAACATTACCCTGTCCGGATAATCTTTTATGAGTGTGTGAAGTGCTTCATAATTTTTTGCAGCCGAACCTTCTCTGATTAGTATCTTCATACCGTATTTAATTTTATCAAGGGCTTCGTCAAGAGTAAAGCATTCATGATCGGTGGATATTCCGGCAGATATATAATTCTTAGCATCTTCTCCTCTGAGACCCGGTGCATGCCCGTCAACAGGGCGTCCAAACTCCTGCGCAATCTTTAATTTTTCCATTACAACCTTATCCTTTAAAAGAACACCGGGATAATTCATCATCTCGCTTAAATAATGCAGTCCGTCTTTTTCGAAAAGCTCCCGGATTTCTCCGGTTCCGATTTCTGCTCCGGCAGTTTCAAAAGAAGTTGCAGGCACACATGGCGAAGCGCCGAAATAAAATTTAAACGGTACTTTCTTTCCGTTATCTATCATGTACCTTACACCTTCAATTCCAAGAACGTTTCCAATCTCATGAGGGTCTGAAACTGTTGCTACAGTTCCGTGAGTAACAGCAAGCCTTGCAAACTCTGAAGGTATAAGCATTGAGCTTTCTACGTGCACATGAGCATCTATGAATCCGGGAAGAATAAAATTATCGTATGTGTTTTTATCTTCTTCAATCTTTGAAATTTTTGTATCTGCAACTGTAATAGTGCCGGTGAAAATTTTTCTGTTAACCACATCAACGATATTGCCGGAGACAGTAAATGAATTTTGCATTTCGAATTAATTTAGTTTTTAAATAGAAGAGAATATTTAATATGGAATATAATAATATCAAAAAGTAACAGCAGGATTTAAAGTAAATATTTATTTATTCCGTTCCTGTTTCTCCAAAGGTGGTTTACGTTCGAGCTCTGTCAGGTCCCACCCGGCAAGGGTAACGCCGGCTTTATATGTACTTTCACAAAATTCAAGAATTGCTTTTCGTGGATCACTATGATTTCGCACTGATTCATACGGAAGAATGAACTCCCCTTTTTCATTTGACCAGTGAGCGGAAGCCGGACTAACAATTTTATTTTCCAGTCCATTGGGTTTCGGATAGGTATATGCGAAGAAAACAGGCTCAGGTAATAAATCATTTCCCGGCCAGAAACCTATTGAAGCTTGCTCGGCATCCATTGCCACCCTGTAGATAAGATCAAACCCGGGATCCGTAGTCGCTGACTTACCTGAAAAAAAAGTAACCGCAATATCAAAGCTTCCCCAGAAAAAATTCACCGGAGACATCTTTCCGGAAAACCTGCTTCTGAATTCATTTAAAATATTTCCAATCAAAACAAGAATATGCCACCATCGGCGGACTGCATCACTATCGTATGTTTTATGCTCTTCGTCCGTATTCATCTTTACAGCAGTCTGCATTTCGACTGACATTGGATTAATCTTTACCTCCGCACCAAGATCATTCATTGCACTCATGCATTCCTTATAAAAAACAGCAACGCTTTTATCATTCAATGAAAATGAAATTTTTCTTCCGTCGCTTGAATGAAATTTAATCTTGTGATTTATTAAATCAAAATAGATGTCAACACACCCATAAGACACAGGCATTGCCAGTGATGCTATGCCGGAGGATGTCAAAGTAAGCGGGACCTGAGCCCATTCCGCCTGCATCGGCATCAAAGCCAGACGAATCTTTCCAATTATTTGTGTAAAGAGATGAACAGTCATTGCTGTTTCGCGCCATTCAGCCCATGGCAGTGGTTTCCATAATTCTTTTTTATAAATCATATTGATCTTTGAATTTATATTTAAAAAATTTTGTAAAAATAAAATTTAGCAAAACCTGAACTCCTTATAATAGATTAGAATACATTAGAATACATTTTTCTGTTCTAACAGTTTAATTAATTTTTTCTGATGTTTCTTTCGTAGTGAATATAATCGGTATAAGGTAATATTGACAATGCTGTCTTTATCTGCAAAACTACCTGTCCGCGATGATATGCGGAATGGTGCGACATATGTGTGAGTATATCTTTAAGAAACGATTTAAATTTTTCTT
>JBBRTN010000077.1:0-7325 GCA_038244395.1 Ignavibacteria bacterium | reverse complement strand
ATCGATTTTCAATTCTGACGGGAGCTCCTTGCTTACATAAACTTTTTTTATTTCAGGGTGCTTTGATATTCTGTCCTGTATATTGTCAATGTTTATTTCCTCCGCGCTTAGCAGCGTATCTTTTAATCTTGCTGTGCTCAGGATTTCTTCTCTTGTAATAGTATAATTTCCCGTCACCGTAATTTTTTCAAATGTATTACCGCTTCTCCACTTTATCGAAAGCAATGTCAGAACTCCGAGAAACAAAACTATTAATACCAGTATAATTTTTTTTGTGCTCATAGCGGAACTGTCCAGTTTGCTTTTTCTTTTATACGCTTCACGTACCTGTCACATAAATTTGTTATGTCACCTGCCCCCTGAAATATAATTATATCACCTTCTTTTGTAATATTGTCAAGCTCATCCAGTATTCTTTCCTTGTCTTCGAAATATTTTCCGTCTTTATATTTTTTATTGTACTCTGTTAATATGATCTCGCTGCTGATTCACTCAATCTCAGTTTCCCTTGCAGGATAAATTTTCGCAAGCAACAAAATATCAGTGCCGGAAAAAGCCTCACCGAATTCTTTATAAAAATCACGCGTCCTTGAATACAGATGCGGCTGAAATACAGTAATGACTCTTGTCGGACCTGTCTTCCTGATTGCGCTGAGCGTTGCTTTTACCTCTGTTGGATGATGAGCATAATCATCGTAGATCTTTATTCCGTTATCATATTTTAATTCAAGTCTTCTCTTCACACCCTTAAAAGAATTCATTGTCTCATTAAAATTTTCATCGCTTACATTAAAATTTTTGGCTGCAAGATATGCCGCTGCGGAATTCAGAATGTTGTGCTCACCCAAAACTTTTAATATTATATAATCACTGCCAATTTTATAACTCACTCCTTTTTTCCCGAAGCTTACATCTTCTATTACCACTTCGTTGCTTTTCCTGAATCCGTATAGAATTTTATTCTTAAAGTCTTTAAGTACTTCGATCACATTTTCGTCATCCCCGCAGCCTATAACTTTAAAATCTTTTTTTGAATTTTGAATGAACTTTCTGAAATTATTTTTGATGTCTTCTATATCCTTGTAAATATCCAGATGGTCAGGATCTATGTTTGTAATCACAGCAATATCCGGTTTGATCTGCAAAAAACTCCTGTCATATTCATCGGCTTCCACTATTGCTATATTACTTTTTCCTATTCTGGAGGAACCGCCGTCAAGGAAATCAATATTACCTCCTACAAAAACCGTCGGGTCATATTTCCCTTCAATAAGGATCTTTGCAATCATCGCAGTCGTCGTCGTCTTGCCGTGAGTCCCGCTGACTGCTATTACAAATTTATCATTTATAATATTTCCCAGCGCTTCTGCCCGTTTCACAAGTCTCTTTTTCAGCCGCACTGCTTTCAAATATTCGGGGTTATCGTTTTTCACTGCGGAAGAATATATTACCAGCTCTGTATCTTCACTCAGATTATTTTCACTGTGTCCCTCAAAAATATTTACGCCCAGCTTCGACAGCCTTCTTGTTATTGCCCCTGCGGAAATATCACTTCCCGCTATATCATATTTTTTCCCTGCAAGGTATTCAGCTATGCCGCTCATGCCAATCCCGCCGATGCCTATCAGGTGAACTTTCTTAACGCCTTTAAAAATATTTTCCATTATTCCGTCTTCATGTAAATTATTTTTGTGAAATATTCTTTGATATATTCCGGAACTCATTCATTAGATCTCTCTCATTCTGAAAATCATTAAGCCGGATTCTTAATAATCTCTTCCTGTTTCTTAATTTAAGTTTCACTAGTCTTACATCGCTTCTGTCTTCGTCTCTTTTTCTCTTATCACGTGAGAATCTTACATTTATTATATCACTTATCATTATTTCTCTCTGACCAAACCTGTTTTTAAAAGTAATTTTATTTTCATCTATAATTATTTCCCTCGCTCTTACTGCATTGGATATCAGTATTATAAGAAAAAAAATTATGAATAAAATTATTATGTAGATAATAGGGTCCCTTACTACGAATTCAAATCTCTCCTGGAAAAATCTCCCTTTTATAAGTATGTATGCAATTAATGTAATCAGGTAAATCAAAAGTGACCTGTAGTAAAAATCAAGCTTATATTTATAAACCCTTTCACTCATTATTTTTATTTTCCTGTTAGTTTAATTGCTTCCTGTGCAATCTTCATTGCTGCTTCCGGGTCAGAAAATTTACTGACGTTTGATTTTAATATTGCAAGTTTCGATTCGTCATTAATAGTACTTATTATCTCATCGAATAATTTATTTCCCATATCATTTTGTAAAACTACAATTGCCGCTTCCCTGTCTCCGAGGCTTCTTGCATTCATCTCCTGATGATTCTCCGCTGATGTCGGCAGAGGAATTAGTATCGAAGCCATTTTCAAATATGCAATTTCCATTATGCTCGTTATTCCCGCTCTGCAAATTACAATATCACTGGCTGAATATGCATAATCAATATTATCGATGAATTCAAAAATTCTCAGCCTGTCCTGTAAATAAGCGAATTCAATAAACATCTTTTCGTGATCAGCTTTTCCGGTTTGCCAGATTATGTTCAGGTTCTGCTCATAGAGTCTCTTAATAATTTTTTCAATGCCTGAGTTGATTCCTCTTGCTCCCTGGCTTCCTCCGAAAATGAAAATCGTTTTTCTGTCTGACGGCAGCTTAAAGAATTCAAGCGCCTCTGCACGGTCCGTATTTTTCAAAGAACTTCTTACAGGATGAGAAATTTTTATTATATTATCTTTTCTCTTAAAATATTTTTCAGTCTCATCAAAGTTGATCACCACTTTCGAAGACTTTGCCGAAAGAAATTTTATCGTCTTCCCAGGAAATGAATTTCCTTCCTGTATCAGAGTTGGTATCCCCATCCTGTTGGCCACGTAAATAACCGGTCCGCAAACGAATCCGCCTGTTCCGATTACCACATCCGGTCTGAAACTCCTGATTATCTGACTGCATCTTCTCAATGCCAAAATAAATTTTACAGGAAGCCGTACATTTTTAATTACGCTGCCTCTGTCAAAGCCCGTAATGTCAATCGTCTCAAGACTGTAATTATTTGAAGGAACAATTTTTTCCTCGATTCTTCCTTTTGCTCCAATGAATAATATTTCCGCATCCCTGTCTGATTTTTTAACTTCATCCGCAATTGCAATTGCCGGAAAAATGTGCCCGCCCGTTCCGCCGCCTGCAAACAAATATCTCATTATTCAATTGTTAATCCTTCTTCGATCTCATCCCTGTGCGAAGAAATATTCAGCAGTACTCCTATTGCGGCTGCGGAAAATACTATTGACGTTCCGCCGTAACTTATAAACGGAAGTGTAACACCCGTAGTCGGAATTACTCCGCTCGCCACGGACATATTTACCGCTGCATTTAATATTATAAGAATGGTTATCCCAAACGCAAGATATTTTCCAAATTCATTTTTGCTTTCCTTAGCTATTTTCAATCCCCTTATCAGAATTATAAAATACAGACTCAGAATAATAAATGTCCCGATGAATCCGTATTCCTCACCTATGATCGAGAAAATAAAATCTCCGTGTGCTTCTGGTAAAAAGAATTCACGCTGATTAGAATTTCCCGGACCTATGCCGAATAACCCGCCATTGCCGAATCCAATCAGTGCCTGCTGCAGCTGGTAGCTGGTACTTCCGCTCGATTTGTATTCGTTGTAAGAATTTAATCTGTTCATTATGTAATCTTTCGACAAAACAAAAAGTACAGCAAACGGCAGCAGAGCCAGCATTGTAAAAACAATGTGCTTCCTTTTCGCGCCCGATAAGAAAACCATGAACATGCATGTGCAGAATATTATCGAAGCTACTGAGAAATTAGGCTGAATCAGTATTAATCCCGTAACCAGGAGTATATAAAAAATTACCGGCAAATAACCCCTGTAAAGTAAATTTATATAATCTTTTTTCGCTGCAAGTAAAACCGAGACATAAATTATTATCGTGTATCTCGCAAACTCCGACGGCTGAAAACTCAATGGTCCTAAATTGATCCAGCGGCTTGCGCCTTTTATCGGTCCCTTACCGCTCACCAGTGTAAACACAAGCAGCAAAATTGTAATCCATATTAACGGCTTTGCTATGCTCTCAAAATTTAAGTAGTCAATTCTTGCCACTATGAAAATTATAGCGATGGAAATAAAAATTTTTATTACATGCTGCTTGAATAAATAATTGCTGTCCTGAAATTTCTCCAGGGAAAATGCCGTACTGGCGCTGTATACTACTCCTATGCTGAATATCATCAGAAGCAAAACCGGAAGCAAAATCCAGACATCAATTTTATATTTATTCACCAAGGCTTTCTTAAAAAATTTTTATTTTAAAAGATTTACAAATCTTTTGAACTCTCTACCCCTGTGCTCAAAACTATCAAACATATCAAAACTCTTACATGCAGGCGACAGCAGTATTATATCGCCGCTTACTCCGGCTTCGAAGGACTTATTCACCGCATCCTCCATGGATTCCGCCTTTGTTACTTTCTTGTATTTTCCGAAATGACTGTATACTTTTTCTTTTGTCTCGCCGATTGCAATAATCTCTTTTACTCTCTCGCTAACAAGCTTGTCAACCCTCGAATAATCATTTCCTTTTTCTCTTCCCCCTAAAATCAAAATCAGATTCCCTGCGAAAGATTCAAGCGCTACTATAAGCGAATCAATATTCGTCGCCTTCGAATCGTTGTAAAAACCTAACCCGTTAACCTCTTTCACAAATTCAATCCTGTGCTCTACACCCGGAAATTTTATGAGAGTATCTCTTATTATTTCCTTCTTTATTTCAAAGGCGCGCGCGGAAATTATCGATGCCAGCGAATTATATAGATTATGATTTCCCCTTATGTTAATCTCTTCTGCGTTCATTATTTCTTCTTCAATGTTTTTTTCTTTGTCAAAATAAATTATTTTCCCGTTATCTAAAAAGCTTCCTTTATCAATTCCTTTTTCTTTCAGGTTTTCCCTGATGCTGAAAAATGCTTTATCTGGTTTAGTATTCCTGATGCTTTCTCTTAGTGTTTCATCGTCATAGTTTATAATTGCCAAATCATCCTGCGTTTGATTTTTTATTATTTCTAATTTTGCGTTCAGATAATTTTCAAAACTCTTATGCCAGTCTAAGTGGTCCGGAGTGATATTCATCAGCACGGAAATCTTCGGCTTAAACTCTTCTATGTTGCTCAGCTGAAAGCTGCTCAGCTCCAGTATCACCACTGAATCTTCCCTTAACCCGGTTACTACTTCCGAGAAAGCCAGTCCTACATTCCCGCAGACCTTCGTATTATATCCGGCTTCCTTAAAAATTTCACCTGTCAAAACTGTCGTCGTCGTCTTTCCGTTTGTTCCTGTAATCGCAATGACCGGACATTTACAAAACCAAAATGCTGCTTCAATTTCTGAATAAATTTTTTTATTAAGCTTCTCCGCTTTTAAAATCACATCACTGTCTGGAAAAATGCCCGGACTTTTTATTATAATATCACTTTCAAAAACTTTATCAGAATGTCCTCCGAGCTCATATGTGATGCCTTCATTTTTTAAAATTTCTTCATTGAGAAATTTTAATCTGCTTTTTTCAGAGCCGTCGCTCAGAAAGACTTTTGCACCGTTTTTTTTGAGCAGCTTTGCAACCGATATTCCGCTTCTCCCTGCTCCCAGTATTGTAAAAGAACTGTTTTTAAAATCCGTCATCTCACTCCTATCTGATCTTCAGTGAAGCTAATGTAAGTATGGCAAGCAGTATTGCAACTATGTAAAATCTCACAACAATTTTAGGCTCGGAAATTCCTTTCATTTCAAAGTGATGATGAACGGGAGCCATTCTGAAAATTCTTTTGCCTTCTCCGTATTTTATTCTGGTATATTTAAAATAATATCTTTGTATAATTACCGAAAGTGCTTCCGCAAAAAAAATTCCTCCCAGTATCGGCAGCATAAATTCTTTTTTAACTAATACACAAAGAGTTCCGACTGCGCCGCCAAGGGCAAGCGAGCCTGTATCACCCATAAAGACCTGTGCGGGATAAAAATTGTACCAGAGAAATCCCAGAGCCGCGCCGCATAAAGCTGAGCAGTAAATCGCAAGCTCACCGTTGCCTCGTAAATAAATTATGTTAAGATATTTTGCCGCCTCAATATTTCCCGAAACATAAGCAATGATTCCCAGTGTTAATGCAACCACGGCGACGGTCCCGGTAGCAAGTCCATCGAGCCCATCAGTAAAATTGACTGCGTTTGAAGTCGCTGCAATTATAAAAACCACGATGGGTATGTAAAAATATGAAAAATCAAATTCGTAACTTTTCAAGAACGGAATTGTAGTGATCGAATGTATTCCGTCAAACTGCGGCAGAAAATAAATTGCACATCCTACAGCCAGTCCTACCAAAACCTGCCCGATCAGTTTATATCTTTCCGCAAGACCTTTCCTATATTTCTTTACTACCTTTAAATAATCATCGATGAACCCTACTATTCCCAGAGCCACTGTCACAAATAAAATTATCTGCACATATACATTTGAAAGATCTCCCCACAGCAGCACCGGTATTAAAACAGAAAGTAAAATAATAAATCCGCCCATCGTTGGAGTTCCTGCTTTCGACCAGTGAAATTCAGGACCATCTTCTTTCTTTGCTTCCCCAATCTGGTTCTTATGTAAAATTTTTATAATCTTCGGACCAATAATAAAGCTGAATAAAAGGGCGGTTAATGCCGCAAGAGCTGATCTGAAAGTAATGAATCTGAAAAGGTCAAATCCCGGAGGATTAAATTTTTCGTTTATATAATCAGCTAATTTATACAGCATATAATTTTAATTTTCTGTAATTCCTTTTACTACATCTTCCATTTTCATTCCCCTTGAGCCCTTGACATAAATTACATCACCTGCCTTCAGGTTTTTTCTAAGCATGCTTATCAGGTCTTCCTTATATTCAAAATGGAAATTATTTTTAATTTTTTTTGCATTGAAAAAAGTACTGTATGATTCTTTCCCAAACGTGTATAAATTTTTTACTCCGAGTCTTGCTGCTAATCTCCCGATTTCAGAATGTTCGTTCCTGCTTGACTTTCCGAGTTCAAGCATGTCAGACAATACAGCATACTTCTCTCCATTTGTTTTAAACTCCAGCATAGTCTCCAGTCCCATCTTCACTGACTCCGGATTGCTGTTATAAGAATCATTTATTATTGTCATTTTTTTTACTTTCAAAATCTCCATCCGCTTCGATGAACTCTGTTTAAAATTTTGCAGGGCTTTCTT
>JBBRTN010000076.1:0-7344 GCA_038244395.1 Ignavibacteria bacterium | reverse complement strand
ATGACTTTTATAATGTTAGCATCACCTCCGGGAGCTCTCCCGATGCCAAGATCAATCCTTGCGGGAAACAGGCAGCCAAGCACATTAAACTGTTCGGCAATCTTAAGAGGACTGTACTGACTTATCAATACTCCTCCCGAGCCGGCTCTGATTTTCTTTGTCCGTGCTGCGATTGCAGGAATAAGAATTTCCGGGCTCGCCCCGGCAAATGAACGGGTGCTGTGATGCTCGGCAACCCAGTATCTGTGATACCCCAGCTTATCAGTAAGAACGGCAAGCTCAATGCTCTGATTTATTGCATCGGCCGGAGAACTGCCATTTATTACAGGAGACTGGTCAAGAATATTTAATTTTAACTTTAGCTTTATCTTCATAATAGATAAAAATAAAGAAATGAAATATGAAACACAGTTAAGAAAAAAAATCCTGCTTTGAAGAATTCCTCTGTCTTTTTATTCTGACAAGGGATAAAACAATTGTAAGAGGTGACGTTTTAATTGATGATAATCCCGAAATAAAAGGCATAGAAACACCGGAGTGGGAGCATATAATTTTTGATCAGCCGTATAACAGAAACATAAGTGACAAGCGCAGGATGAACTGGAGAAACTGGAAAACCATTCTGATTCCCCCGATCCATTAAATTCCGGAATAAGAAAATATGAATTAATGTGAAATAAAATTTTAATTATATTTGCAAAAGAATTTATGGATAAAATTAATTTCGAGCGTCTGGACCACATTCAGATATGCATTCCCAGAGGAAAAGAAAACGAAGCGAGAAAATTTTATACAGAAATACTCGGACTGAAAGAAGTGCCGAAACCCGAAGAGCTGATTTTACGCGGAGGCTTGTGGTATGAAATCGCAGGCATACAGCTGCACATCGGAACTGAAGATGAAATTAATAAATCGAAGAGACATCCCGCATTTGAAATAAAAAAATCAGATGAAGTAAAAGCATATCTTGAAGCAAATAAAATCAGAATTAAGGAAGAGATTCAAATTCCGGGAATGAAGAGATTCTCTTTCTTTGACCCGTTTGGGAACAGGATAGAATTACTGGAAAAGAATTGAAATGAAAATTGAGTAAAACTTTTCTGAAAGCGGAATGGCGGAAACTTGTGATTGTAAATTACAAAGTATCCATTGATATATTGAAAAAATATGTGCCGGCTAAGACTGTTCCGGATTTGTGGGAAAATATTTCTTATGTTAGTCTTGTCGGGTTTATGTTTAAGAATGTGAAAGTCAAAGGAATAAGTATTCCTTTTCATACTGAGTTTGAAGAAGTTAACCTAAGATTTTATGTGAAATATCTGAATGAATCTAATAATGAATGTAAGAGGGGAGTCGTATTTATTAAAGAGATTGTCCCGAAGACCGCAATATCTTTTATCGCAAATAATATTTATAAAGAAAATTACGTGACGAGGAAAATGATTCATGAAATGAAGCTTAATGATTCATGAAATGAAGCTTAAAGAGAACAGTCTTGAAATAAAATACGCATGCGAGTCGGGAAGCAAATGGAATTCAATTAAGGTCGTGACTGAAACAGGTGACATTGAAATTGAAAGAGGCAGCGAAGAAGAATTTATAACCGAACATTTCTGGGGATACACTAGGCTTAGTGAAACCAGAACTTCCGAATATGAAGTAGTGCATCCACGCTGGAGTGTTTATAAAGTTAAAGTCTACACGATAGAAGTTGATTTCGGAAAGAATTACGGAAATGAATTTGCATTTTTGAAGTCGGAAATTCCGGTATCTGTTTTTTTAGCAGAAGGATCCTGCATTGAAATAAGAAGCGGAAATATAATTTGAAATTAATTGATATGCAGGCAATGTAAAAATTTTTTTCTTTGCAAACCATTATTTCCCCAATATAAAATTTAAAATATATTTTATTAAAATTAATTTTTAACCGGCGGTATTTGCTTCCGGTAACTTTAAAAAAATAAATGAAAATGAAAAAAACACTAATTGTAATTTCGCTCTTTTTAGTAAGCATGTTTTCGGGATGCCAGAACGCACCGGACAAAAAGCCGGAAGCAGTAAAAGACACAACGCAGCTCAGCCAGGTAATGACAAGGGAGAGACAAAATAACCTTGCGATCTCTGACGTAGAGCAGATATTCAAAGACGGAAACGAAAGATTCATTACGGGAAAGACAATACAGACAGACTTTTTAAAGCAAGTGGAGCAGACCGGAAAAGAAGGTCAGTTCCCGAAGGCGATTGTTCTGAGCTGCATCGACAGCAGGGCTCCTATAGAAGCTATATTTGATAAAGGTATCGGAGACATTTTTGGAACGAGAGTAGCGGGAAATTATTCAGATGAAGGAATCATCGGAGGAATTGAATACGCATGTTTTGTAGCCGGAGCGAAGTTAATAATTGTATTGGGTCATACTGATTGCGGCGCAATAAAAAGTGTATGCGATAATGTAAAGGTTGGAAATATTACTTACATTATGGATGAACTAAGGCCGGCGGTAGATTCCGTCAAGGGATTTGAAAACGACCGCACTTCGGCAAATAAACAATTTGTAGATGAAGTCACTAAGAAGAATGTAGAGCTCACAATGAAAAAGATAATGGAGAAGAGCAAGATCGTACAAGATTTAGTGCATGAAGGGAAAGTAAAAATAATTGGCGGAATCTATGATGTGAAAACAGGGAAGGTAAATTTTATAAATTAGGAGAAGTATATTTTTTAATTTCTTGTTTACAATTTCTTAACATTGCTTATGATTTAAATTAAGTATTTTTGAAATAAATAAAAAATAAAAATGCTTAAAACATTAACAGCAATATTAATCTGTATCAGTTTGATTTCCTGCGGCGGGAAAAAGGATGTTTCGGTAAATAAGCCGGGCGGACAAATAAACGGGGCAGGCGCGACATTTCCTTATCCGATTTATTCAAAATGGTTCAATGAATATGCCAAGATAAATCAAGACGCGAAGATAAATTATCAGTCAATCGGAAGCGGCGGCGGGATAAAGCAAATTACCGAAGGAACAGTTGATTTTGGCGCATCCGACAGTCCGATGAGCGATGAAGAAATACAAAAAGCAAATTCAAAAAATAATAACAATATACTTCATATCCCTACAGTCATTGGCTCGGTTGTATTAACCTATAATATTCCGGGAGTCGATAAAAATATTAATCTCACGCCTGAAGCAATTTCAGAAATTTATTTAGGCACAATAAGAAAGTGGAACGACCCTATCATACAAAAAGAAAATCCTGATGTTAAGTTACCCGATAAAGAAATTATAGTTTGTTACAGGACTGACGGAAGCGGAACTACATTTGTGTTTACAGATTACCTCGGAAAAGTAAATAAAGAATGGAAGACGAGAGTGGGAGTTGCCAAGGATGTT
The DNA here is from genome assembly GCA_038244395.1 of Ignavibacteria bacterium. GTDB lineage: Bacteria > Bacteroidota > Ignavibacteria > Tepidaquicellales > Tepidaquicellaceae > JAGPCH01. The sequence goes on along the minus strand of JBBRTN010000076.1, from coordinate 3,949 downwards.
AAATTTCCGGTTGGGCAGGGAGGAAAGGGAAACGAAGGAGTTACCGGGCTTGTGAAACAGCTTGAATATTCGATAGGATATGTCGAGCTGATCTACGCACTTCAGAATAATCTGAAATATGCAAATGTAAAAAATCAGATGGGAAATTTTGTTGCTCCTGACCTTGCCGCTCTGACACAGGCTGCAGATGAGTCCGTGAGTGAAATGCCTGAAGATCTGAGACAATCCATAACAAATGCAAACGGAGAAAAGACTTATCCCATTTCCAGCTATACTTATATTTTAATCTATGAAAATCAGAAAGACCCGAACAAGGGAAAAATATTGAAAGAATTTTTAATATGGGCAATGGGCGACGGCGAGAAATTTGCGCAGGCGCTTGGATATGCGCCGCTTCCTCCGGTCGTGGTGACCAAGACATTAGAGAAGATAAATAGAATTAATTATTGACAAAACTACACTGGAAAATTTATTAAAGTTAATTTTCTATGTAGTCATCTTACTTATTACTTAAATAAAAATCACAAACCATTTCTGAAATTTAAGAATTAATTTTATATTACGGAAGATTCGAGAAGGGAAATAAAGAGCAGAAAAAAGTTGGGGGATATTCTTTTCGAAAATCTCACGCTCATATTTGCCCTGACGATAGTTGCATTGGTTCTTTACATTGCTTATGAAATGTTCCTGGATTCTGCCGATAGCCGCGACAGATTTGGTTTCGGATTTATTTTTTCATCCAGCTGGAATCCTGTCAGGGAGGAATTCGGAGCATTGCCATTTATTTTCGGAACGATAGTTTCTTCTTTACTTGCATTGATTATATCTTTACCGGTAAGTATAGGAGTCGAAGTATTTCTTTCCGAGATAGTGCATAAATCCGTAAGAACGCCAATCAGTTTTTTAATAGAAATTCTTGCCGCAATCCCGAGTATCATCTATGGTTTCTGGGGAATATTTGTATTCGCACCATTCATGAGAAACACTGTTCAGCCGTTACTGCAGTCGACTCTCGGATTTCTTCCTTTCTTTAAAGGTACAATGTACGGAACGGGTCTACTCACAGCTTCTGTTATTCTTGCCATAATGATTACACCTATAATATCAGCTATCACCAGAGATGTCCTTAAAGCAATCCCGGTATCGCAAAGAGAAGCTTCGTATGCACTCGGAGCAACGAAGTGGGAAGCAATAAAAATGGCTTTACTTAATGCGCGCAGCGGAATACTCGGCGGAGCAGTGCTGGGATTGGGAAGGGCAATAGGTGAGACGATGGCAGTGACAATGGTAATAGGAAATAAAGCACAAATCAAGGCATCGCTATTCGAGCCTGCTTATTCTATGGCGTCGGTAATAGCAAATGAATTTGCCGAGGCATCGGGCAGTTTGCACATAAGTGCGCTGATAGAAATCGGTTTAATTTTATTCGGAGTAACATTTATAATAAATTCACTTGCCCGATTATTAATTTACAGCGTTACAAGAAAAGCATAATGACGAAAGAAACAATTTTAAAAAGTCCGAAAAATTTAAGACAAAGAAAATTTACCAACTCGGTCATGATTTCACTTTGTGCCGTTGCGGGTATAATAACAATTCTTCCGTTACTTTATATTTTCTTTTATACAACCCAGTCTGGAATCTCATCTCTTAATATTGATTTCTTTACACAGCTTCCAAAGCCTGTTGGCGAGCAGGGCGGGGGAATGTCAAATGCAATAGTCGGGAGCCTGGTAATAATATCTTTGGGTGCGGCATTCGGAATTCCGATCGGAATACTTGGAGGAATTTATATTTCAGAATATTCAAAAAGTATATTTGCATCGGTAATAAAATTCACTACCGATGTGCTCAGCGGAGTCCCTTCTATAGTAGTGGGGATATTTGCTTACGGGGTCATAGTCATTCCAATGCAGAGATTTTCCGCACTGGCAGGCGGTTTCGCGTTAGGAATACTAATGATACCTACTGTTACAAAAATTACCGAAGAAATGTTAAAATTAGTTCCGCAGTCATTGAGAGAGGCTTCATTAGCTTTGGGAGTTTCACGATGGAAAACAACACTGAGAGTTGTGTTAACAACTGCATCTTCGGGAATAATCACGGGAATACTATTGGCAATAGCAAGAGCGGCAGGCGAGACGGCTCCGTTGCTTTTCACTGCTTTTGGAAATGTATTCTGGCAGACAAAGGTAGACGAGCCAATGGCTGCATTGCCATTGCAAATATTTACATATGCGATATCTCCATATGACGACTGGCACCGGCAGGCATGGGCTGGAGCCTTTGTATTAATATTTATAGTCTTCATTGTAAACCTGATAGTTAGATTTGTAACCAGGAATAAATTTTCGGGAAGCACATAATAATTTTAAAGAATCTAATGAATATAACTGAAACAGAAGTATTAGATCCTGACATTATAGATGACACTGACAGGGAATCCAAAATTGCAATTCAGACAAATGACTTATCCGTATATTTCGACAACAGGATTGCAATAGAAAATATAAATATTAAAATAAGAAAAAATCGTGTCACTGCTATCATAGGTCCGTCAGGCTGCGGCAAATCAACATTCCTCAGGTCTTTGAATCTTATGCACGACATGACACCAAAGGCAAGAGTATTCGGTGAAATACTCATTCACGGAGAGAATATTACAAATTTTAATTCTGTTGACATCAGGAAAAAAATAGGAATGGTTTTTCAAAAGCCGAATCCTTTTCCGACGATGTCAATCTATGACAATGTAATTGCCGGATTAAAATTAAACGGTATTTCAAAGAAAGCATATCTTAATGAAGTTGTTGAAAAAAACCTAAAGCATGCAGGACTCTGGGAAGAAGTAAAGGACAGATTAAAAATACCTGCTTTGAGTCTTTCAGGAGGACAACAGCAGAGATTATGCATAGCAAGGACGATTTCCGTAAAACCGGAAATAATACTAATGGATGAACCCACAAGCGCTCTGGATCCTATCTCGACATCAAAAATAGAAGAGCTGATATATAATCTAAAAAAAGAGTACACTATAATAATAGTAACTCATAATATGCAGCAGGCTGCTCGTGTAAGTGACCAAACCGCCTTTTTCTATCTCGGAAAATTAGTTGAATTTTCAAAAACAAGAAGAATGTTTACCAATCCCAAAGAAAATCTTACCGAAGAGTATGTAACCGGAAAATTCGGTTAATTCTTCAAATTACGTTTCAAATTAATTATAAATTTGATATTTTTCCTGAATGAAAAGTTATGAAGCAAATTTAAGCATGCCTGATTTTGACATATCAGAAGAAAATTCTGATCCAAAAATAAATAATAAAAAAGAGCATTATTTATATAGTTTCGGATTCCCGTTAATAATTTTTTTATTAGCTGTTGTGGGATTTACTGACCCCTCTTATTTTACACATCATAATTATAAAAATACACAAAAACAGGAAACAGCCGGCGGGCAAATCAAGAATGCCGGAAAATTTAATATTCTTTCATCAGAAGATATAACAGTCGGAATAAAAGATACTGTCTTCACCGATAAAGAGTGCTGGCTTGAATTAAGGATCGATCAGCAAATGCTTTACCAGCACTGGCGAAACGGTAAAATTGAAAAGTATCCGATTTCTTCCGGAAACAATAAAGGCGGAGATCCTCAGGCACTGGAGTCCCGCCCGGGGTTATTTGCAATCTTCCTGAAAGAAGAGCATCATGTTTCTTCACAGTTCAGCGCTGCAAATATGTATCACTTTATGCCGTTTAATCAGGGGATAGGTTTTCACTCAATAGACGGAACCGGATATTATGGGAATCTCGGAGTAAGACCATCTTCACACGGATGTATAAGAATGAAACACGAAGATGCAAAAAAATTATTCGGCGACTGCGAAGTCGGAACGTTAGTACTTGCAGACAGAGGGGTTTCAGCAAGGGCAATTGCATTTGCTCCGGT
>JBBRTN010000075.1:0-7394 GCA_038244395.1 Ignavibacteria bacterium | reverse complement strand
TAACTATACATTACATGGAAAGCATTATTGTTCGACAGTAATATTTGCATACGTTACAATAAAACAAATCAACTGTAACAGTTAATTACCTTAAAGTAAAGAAAGATAGCTTTTGAAATCTAATCTTAATACTCATATGTATCCAAGACGATTTGACTCATAATATTATTACTTGCGAAAGGAGGATTTCCTTGAGTGTTGTTTCATAAATGCATATTAATATTTCAATATTTCGACTTTATAAGATTTTTGAATTAATGTAAGGCATCTGAAATTATTTTGGAAAGCAGTGCCTTAACTAGTCTTAACTACACAATAATTTATTCTGATATTTTTTGTAATGGTCTTATCGTATTGGATAATTTCTTAGATGAATGGTCTAAGAATTTGTTAAACTACAAACTTAACAATATTTAATCGCGAGTTTTATTTTGTAAAATAGGTAATTATGCCCAAAATTTTTTTTAATTTATCCTCCTTTAATATTGAAATTCTCGATTTAAAAAATTAAGTTTGTTATCCTAAAAATTAATAATCGAAAGGAAATGAAATGAAAAGAAAAGGTCTTGCTTTTTCCACAGTTTTAATTTTGCTATTGGGAGTAATGCTTGGATTTACAAATCAAAATGATAATCCGAAAAAAGGCAGTACTTCTACGGCTGACAGAAAAGGTTCTTCAAAGAGAACAACAGAATCAGTGAAGAACATAAATGTTCGAGAGACGGATAATAATGGCGGCGGTTACCAGGTCTATGGCTCCCCTTATTATACGGATAATTTTGATGGTTTAAACGATACTACATCATTAAAAGCAAGAGGATACAAAGTGTATTACAGAGGTACCGGTCCGCAGGGCGTACTTGCCACATGGATTCAAGGTGTACCGACAAATTTTGTTTCCTACAATGGTCCGACAGATGGATATGTCGCTGGTCACTATAACTCTGTAACCGGCACAAATAATATTGACAACTGGTTGGTTCTTCCAAAAAAAACCACTTCAGCAGGAGACTCGTTGGTATTTTATTCAAGATCACCAACAGGTTCTACTTTTCCGGATTCTCTCAGAGTCATGTATTCAGCAGTTGGTGATTCAATTCCTGAAGGTTCATGGACTGAGCTTGGTAGATTTAAAGGTGAGACATCCGGAAGCTGGCTGAGAAAAGCTTTCCGTGCTCCAACATCAGGTAATACAAGATTTGCAATAAGATATGCAGTTGTAAACGGCGGACCTTCAGGTGCTAACAGTGATTTTGTTGGTATTGATGCTCTTACAATTGAAGCCCCATCGGGTGCAAATGATATAGCAACTTCATCGATCATTGCACCTGGAAATACAGTTTTGCCGACACCAACAATTGCTCCAAAAGCAGTTTTTTCAAATGCAGGTACAGCAAATCAAACAAACATTCCTGTAACATTTAAGATCACGGGACCGGTTAATTATACAAATAATAAAACCATTGCCTCTTTAAGTGCAGGAGCTTCAACACAAGTTACATTTGACAGCACATTCCTTCCGGCAGCAGGAACATATAACATTACTGTTTATTGTTCATTGGCTACAGATGGTAACAGATTAAATGATACTTTAAAGTCAACGATCACAGTTTTAAATCCGAATTATGGCGGCGGCGGAGCAGGTACCGGCGGGTATTTCTTTGCTAACTCCACAACGGGCTCAAATGGTGCACCATCAAAACCAAAATATTGCAGAATAGATACGACAGGAAGTATCAGCTTAGTAGTGAACAATGTTGCATCAGTACCTCTTACAGCAGGAACTCTCGATGACGGACAATGGGCATTAGCTGGAGTTGGCGGTCTGAGAAAAGTTAAATTCTTCGGTGTCACTTATGATTCCATATTCATCGGAACCAACGGTCTTATTTGTTTCACTAATTTTTTACCGGGCGGCGGTAATTGGAGTCCGCCTTCAGCAGGACTTCCTTCAGCAGGACCTGGCGGTGGTTGCCGACCTGGAATTTATCCGGGATGGAATGACCTTGACTGGGGCAATACTTCCCAGCCAATCAACAGATTAAGTTACAAAATTGATAATACTAAAAATCTATTGCTTATCACTTATGACAGAGCTCCTTTATATGCAGGTACATCAACTGACTTCCAAACATATCAGGTAGTTATGGAATTACAAAAAGACACTGTCGGAGCTCCGAATTCTAATATGCTTTTCGGAATTGACAGCAGTTATACAACTGTTAATGTTCCTTTCTTAGTAGGAATTCAGGATCCAACAGGAGCAAACTACATTCAGTATACATTTATTGATGCTACTCCTACAGTAATAACTCCGGGACCGTTATTTGACGGTACTGCTGGTGTTGCGATTGAATTCGGACCGAATGCAAGTAACTTAACAGGATTCTGCAAGACATTAAACTTAAAAGCTCTCATCGAAGGATTCTGGAATTCTCCGACAAATATTGGCGATACATTAACAGTTCAATTAAGAAGTTCTGTATCACCATATAATGTGATTGATGTTGCAAGAGGAAAAAATGATGCCAGCGGAAATCTTTCAGTAATACTCGGAGCTCAAAACAACAGAGCATATTACATAGTAGTAAAACACAGAAACGGTCTTGAAACATGGAGCGTTTCCGGAGCTACAACTACATGGACTAGTAATACTCTGAGTTATGATTTTACAACCTCAGCTGCAAAAGCTTTTGGAGGTAATTTGACTCTGAAAGGTGGAAAATATACAATTTATAGCGGAGACGTAAATCAGGATGGAACAATTGATATAACTGATCAGGGATTAATTGATAACGATGCGTTTAATTTTGTAGGCGGTTATGTACCTACAGATGTAAATGGTGATGGTTTTGTAGACGTTTCTGATGCATCCATTACAGAAAACAATGCTTTCAATTTCATCAGTTTGATCAGACCGTAATTATCAGCAATTGAATATTTTTATAAAAAAAGGAACCGGTATATTTTACGGTTCCTTTTTTATTTTTTTGATTTTAATTTTTAGTGAATTACTGAAAAATATATTTTTTACTTTTTTCTAATCCGTTTATAAAATCCTGAGCCTTAATCCTTTTTTTCCCTTCCATTTGCAATTCAGAAATTTCAATCAGGTTACTCAATGTACTTACATAAATTCTTTTATCCCTTATCAGAATTTCTCCTGGTATGCCTTCGGTTTGATTATCTGTTACTTTTGATTTATAAATTTTAATTATCTTGCCTTCCAGATAAGTAAAAGCTGCGGGGTAGGGAGACATTCCTCTTATAAAATTATAAATGCTAAGTGCGTCCGTGTGCCAGTTTATAAGGCAATCTTCTTTTAAAATTTTTGGCGCAGGGGAAGAAAGATTATTGTCCTGAATCACTGGAACTGTTTTTCCCTCAGCGATTAACCTGACAGTTTCTAAAACAGCTTCTGCTCCAATCAGGGAAAGTTTGTCATGAAGCGAGCCGGCATCGTCGTCATCTTCGATAGTAAGTTTCTTTTGTAAAATCATATTACCTGTATCGACTTTTTCTTTGAGAAAAAAAGTCGTAACGCCTGTTTCTTTTTCACCGTTTATAAGCGCCCTGTTTATAGGAGCTGCTCCCCTGTATTTTGGCAGTAAGGATGCATGAAGATTAAAAGTGCCGTAACGCGGAATAGTAAAAATTTCCCTTGGCAATATTTTAAAAGCAACAACAATTATCAAATCCGGGTCAAGAGATTTTATCTGACTTATAAAATTTTCATCGCTTAATTTTTCCGGCTGAAGAATAGCAAGATTATTTTTCAAAGCAGTTTCTTTAATAGCAGAGTATGAAAGGATCTGACCGCGACCTTTTTTTTTATCGGGAACACTTACTACGGATATTACATCATATTTATTTTTTAAAAGGATTTCGAGTGAGGGAACTGCAAACTTCGGTGTCCCCATAAAAATAATTTTCAAAGTTAAGTTAATATTTTAAATTTAAATTTATGCAAATTTTTATGACATGATAGGTAACATACGGTATCCGGAAATTTCATGCCAAATTGGAAGAAGAAAAAATCAGGGTTTTCCGTTATTAATTATTAAAGGATAATCTGTCTCTACCTTACCTTTTTTAATAACCATAAGTTGTTTCTTGATTTCTTTAATTTTTTTTTCGGAAAGATAATCAACAAATAACCTGCCGTTCAGATGATCTATTTCATGCTGGACTACCCTGGACATAAAACCTTTTATCTCAACGTTTATTTCCTTCAGATCAAAATCGTAGTACTTCAGGAAAATTTTTTCAGGGCGGCTAATCTCTCCGCGGATATCCGGAATACTCAGGCAGCCTTCCTCTATCACAACTTCCCCGTGAGAATCAATGATCTCGGGATTTATCAGTACAAGAGGTTTCTCCTTTTTATGTTCCTCTATCCCTGATATATCGACGATAGCAACCGATAAACCTATATTTACCTGGGGAGCTGCCAACCCTATTCCTGAAGCTCTGTCCATTGAATAAAACATATCCTGCACTGTATTTATAAACTTAGCATCTACTTTTGTTACGGGTGTTGTTTTCTTCCGGAGAATTTCCATTCCGTATGTTGCAATCGGCAGTTGTTTCGGCATTATTGTATAATTTTAATAAATATAATAATTATACTTTATTGTATAAAGTAACTTTAAATTTTTAAAAATGAATATTATTTTAAATGTAAAATTCCTCAAGTTAAATATATTTTTGTGGCGGATAATTATATAATAGATACGTTCAATATTTATTGGGTAGAGTTTCTTAAAATTTTGCCGAGAGTTATTATTTCAATAGTTCTGTTAATAGGCTTTTATCTGTCGGCTAAATATATCTCAGGATTAGTCAAAAAAAAATTATATACCCGTACAAATGACCTTCTGCTTTCGGGATTTGTGGAAAAAATATCGAAATGGTTGTTTGTAATTTTTGGAGCAATGATAGCAATGAAAATATTGGGTTGGACAAATTTAGCATCCGGAATATTAACGGGCGCGGGTATATCTGCAGTAATCATTGGGTTTGCATTTAAGAATATCGGAGAGAATTTTTTATCGGGATTACTTCTTGCATTCAACAGACCTTTCAATGTAGGAGATCTGATTGTAACTTCCGGATTTACAGGAACGATCACTTCTATGGACTTCAGATCAACCAATATAAAGACTGCAGAAGGACAGGATGTATTCATTCCAAATTCTTACATATTAAATAATCCGCTCACAAATTATACAAAGGACGGTATACGGAGATTTGATTTTAGCATACAGCTTGATTATAGTGCAAACATTGAAGTTGTAAAAGAATTAATTTTATCTTCAATCATTAAGGTTGATGAAATCTTAAAGTCGCCTCCGCCTATAATTACGACAGAGCAGCTTACATCCAATGTGATACTAAAAGTTTATTACTGGGTAAACTCAAATAAGATGGAGCGAAACATTCTCGAAGTAAAAGGGCAAGCGATTGAGAATTGTAAGGAAAGCCTGACTGACAGCGGTATTTTTTTCTCGGCGGTAACATTAATTAAAATTACAAATGAAGTCATTCCATTAAATATAGAATCAAATAAAATTTAAAAAAATTAAAATACTTTTCAGTATGGAAAAGGAGATAAAAAATTTATGGCTGCTATAAAACCGGAGAATATCAGAAACATTGCATTAGTAGGTCACGGAGGATGCGGAAAAACAACTCTTGCAGAAGGAATATTATTTGCATCAGGAGTGATTAACAGATTTGGAAAAGTAGAAGAAGGAAATACAGTGAGTGACTATCACAAAGATGAGATTGAAAAGCAGCAGTCTATAAATTCATCCCTGATGAATACAATATGGAAAGGAAGCGATAACGAAGAGAGGAAGATTAATATTATAGATACTCCCGGCTTCATGGATTTTGTCGGTGAAGTAAAGTCAGCGCTTAGAGTTACTGACACGGCCCTTATTGTTGTTGATGCATTCAAGGGAGTAGAAGTAGGAACTGAAGCGAGCTTTATGATGACTAATGAATATGAGAACAATGTAATCTTCCTGGTTAATAAGCTCGACACTGAGAATGCAAATTTTGAAAGGACGGTTGAAATTATAAGAGACAGTTTCGGCTCAAGGGTGGCAGTCGTCCAGTTCCCTGTAAATGCGGGTCCGCAGTTTGATTCTGTAATTGATGTCATAAGAATGAAATGGCTGAAGTTTAAAAATGACGGAAAGGGTGAATACAGCGAAGAAGAAATTCCTGAACAGCTTAAAACCAAAGCTGCTGAATATCATCAAAAATTTGTAGAAGTTATTGCAGAAGAAGATGAGGCGTTAATGGAAAAGTTCTTTGAGGAAGGCGCTAATCTTACAAAAGAAGAAATTGATTTCGGATTAAAGAAAGGAATGCGTGAAAGAAAGTTATTCCCGGTTTTCTGCATCAGCGCTGCGAAGAATATAGGCACCAGGGACGTTCTTGATTTTATTTCAAATTATACCGAATCACCTTTGGACAAACCGGTTGAAATAGGAAGAAGACCGAACAGCGAAGACCCGATAGAGATTGAACCAAAAGTAAACGGAGAGCCTGTAATTTTTATTTTTAAAACCGTTTCCGAAAAAAATATTGGCGAGCTTTCTTTCTTCAGGGTATACTCCGGAAAAGTTCACGCGGGACTCGATATGATTAATGAAGCTAACGGCAGGACTGAACGGTTATCCCAAATGTATTCAATGAACGGAAAAGACCGCAAAGAAATGCCTGATGTCATCTGCGGGGATTTTGCAGGTGTTGTGAAGCTAAAAGACTCTCATACGAATAATACTCTCAGCTCCAAGAATTATCCCGTTGTTCTTTCGGGAATAAATTTTCCGAAACCGAATATGACCCTGGCTATTCACGCAAAGAATAAAGGAGATGAAGACAAAATTGCAGCGTCTCTTCATTCACTGCATGAAGAAGACCCGACTTTCATTGTTCAGTTTAATTCGGAAACGAGCCAGACATTAATCAGCGGGCAGGGTGAAATACACCTGAATACAATACTTAACAGGATGAAGTCAAAGTATAATTTTGAAGTTGATATCTCCAATCCAAAAATTCCATACCGTGAAACAATTAAATCAAAAGTTAGTGATGTCGAGTACAAGCATAAAAAACAATCTGGAGGCAGGGGACAGTTTGGTCACGTTCACATTAAACTCGAGCCTCAGGAAAGAGGAAAGGGATTTGAATTTGTAAATGCGATTGTCGGCGGTGTAGTGCCGGGAAGATTTATTCCGGCAGTCGAAAAAGGTTTGCTTGAAGTATTAAACTCTGGAGTTCTGATCGGGTGTAAAGTTATTGATGTGAAAGTAACTTTGATTTTTGGCTCATATCATAATGTTGACTCAGATGAAAATTCATTTAAGATTGCAGGAGCG
>JBBRTN010000074.1:0-7402 GCA_038244395.1 Ignavibacteria bacterium | reverse complement strand
TTATAATAATCAATAGCATAATCCTTGAAGTTTTTGACTCGCATTGTCTCATATTAAATGTAACCGACGAACAAAAAATAAGGTCGTTGCCTCATAATAAATGTAACCGTAAATTTTGCTATAAAACCCTTAAATATTATGAGGAGAAATCAAAGAAAGAATGTCTATTTGAGAAATATAAGGACAATAAAGATGAATAAAATAATTGATTCGGGATATTGTGTAAGTTAAATAAATTGAATTTGTATTTACAAAACCGTATTTTTGAGTAAATAAATTTAAGGAGCAATTTAAAAAATGGTATCAAGAAATAAATCGTTTATACAATTTTCAATAAGTCTGATATTTTTATTTACACCGGTTTTTCTTGGAGCAATGAATGTTAATGAAACTATTAATCTGAAAAAAGATGGTTCGGGAATTCTAACTTTTTCATATCTTGAAAAGGAGGCAACAGTAAAGGGAAAAAACTTTATGATTGGAAATCTTCCTTTTACAAAAGAAAAATTAGCAGACTATTTCAAAGCGCCAAACTCTTACATCCAATTATCTACCGTTGAAAAAAGTCAAAAAGACAATACAATGACCCAGGTAACTGTAGTCATAAGTTTTACCGATATTAGCAAATTAGGAGATGCAAAAGGTCTTGCACACACGAATTTCAGCTATACCCAAACAGATTCGGGTGCAGTATTAAAAAATACAATCAATCCTGATTTTGTCAAAACTAATATGGTAGATCAAATTTATTATGTACTTAAGTCCGAAGGCGATATAAAGTCTTCAAACGGAAAAGTTACAGATAAGTCTGCGGAGTTTTTCCGGGGAAAAGATTATCTGAATGGAACTGAGATTAATTTTGTTGCGACAGTTGAATCAGACGGTAAGACGACGAGCAATAAAACAGTAGCCGGTGAAGAGAAAGGCAAGTCCTGCGGCTTATTCGGACTGGAGCTTCCGTTTTTAATGCTCGGAGGTTTAGTATTTTCGTTTAACAGAAAGAGGAAGAAATTAAAAAGCTGATATATTTAATAATTAACGCTTTATAAAAAATACACAATACCTTGCTCATAATTGAGTAAGGTATTTTTGTTAATACCAAAATGAAAATTAACACTCTTAAAAATAAAATTTCTGATATATTTAATCGTTTCGGATACGAAGTTCATAAGAAAAGTGCAATAAAAGTAAACAAAGAGAAAAATAAATTAATACTCGAGTTTGATTATATTCCTTGCACACAGAACCGGCCCATAGGAGAAATCAACACATTCCTCAGGGATATAAAAGACAGGGGTTTTGAAAGCAGTTATATTCTGGATATCGGGTCAAACAAAACCGAGTGGAGCAGGATGGCGAAAAAAATATTTACGAATGCGGATTTTTATCTTATAGATCCTTTAATTGAAATGAAAGGATACATGGAAGATTTTTGCAATGAGTTCAGCGGTTCGAAATACATTATTGCGGGCGCCGGATCAAAAAATGACAGGCTTATTCTCACTACGTATGGTGAATTTATGGAGGGTTCAACATTTATGCTGAAGGAAATTCCAAGCTATAGAAGAGATAACAGGCAAAGGGAAGTAGAGGTGGACACAATTGACTCTCTCATAAAAAAGCATGATCTGAAAATACCAGACCTGGTTAAGATTGACGTTCAGGGTTTTGAGTTTGAAGCATTAAAGGGAGCCGAATGTCTTTTTGGTAAATCCGAATTGTTCATAATTGAGGTTTCTCTTTTTAAATTTAATGAGAAGACACCCGATATCGTTGAGATAATTAAATTTATGCTGGAAAAGAATTATGTTATTTATGATATTGCAGGTTTTTTACGAAGGCCTTATGACGGAGCTCTCGGGCAGCTTGATATTTGCTTTGTTAAAAAAGACAGCTTTTTAAGGAATACAAATCAATGGGCAAAAAATTAGTACTCTTATAATTTTTATATCTTTGAATATTTTTCCTTACTGTAGTTGTATACCAGGTAATCGAGAAAATTCCTTTCACGAAACTCATTAACAAAATCAGTATCATTTTTTAATTCTTCCAGTTGCGGATCCTTATCAGATTTATTATCCACGGAAAGTATAATTCTTTTTTTCCCGATAAGATCTCCCAGTTTATCAAAAGATTCCTGCATCTTCTCAACCAGTCCTATAAAAAAATATCTGTCAAGCACTTCCTTATAATTATTTTCATCACAGGGAAATTGATTCGATAATAAGTTGGAATGAGATTTAAGAAAATCCTTCAGACTTAAATTCTTTGTATCCTCACCCTTAAATGTGAAATAATAAAGTGAGATTCTCAGATCAAGCGGTTCTCTGACAAAGGTAAATAATTTAAATTTATTTTTTTCCTGTATAACTTCAGGATATCTGAGGTGAATATATGTTTCCATTGTATCAAAATGTGAGACCATACACATATCGCTGGTGAAATTTTCTGTATTAAGCTTATATTTATTATATGTATTTACATCTTTAAAAAGCAGAAATTCATCAGGAGTTATATAAGACCTGTAATCGCTTTCAACCTGAAACCATTTATTCAAATGATTAAACACCGTACTTCCGCCGCATTTAATTATATGGTGGAATACATAAGCTGAATTGTCTTTCAGATAATCCTGGGGTTTTGAAAGAGTGCTCCAGGGAATTTGTTTCCTTGTGACAAATTCCATTGTATCTTCTAAAAATTTTAATCTCCCGTCATCTTTCTTCCATAATATATTATATGAAAGTGGTTTTCCAAAATCTTCATATGATTTATTGGTAGAGCTTCTCCAGTTATTTTCATAATATTTTTCAGCCATAACATAAATATCCGAAGCCTCTTTCAATTTGTCTAAATAAATAAAATCATTTAATGGTTTGGAGTTTTGGAAGAAATGCAGCATCAGTTTGTTTGTCCACACATAGTCGCCCTTAATTACCACATCAAAAGCATGAAATATATATGCACCCTCTTTGGAAACACGGTCTATGTCCTGAAATATTTTTATGAATAATGTAGGGTCGTCTTCGGGCACGTGCTCGAGCGCAGAAATTGAAAATACAAAATCAAAGTAATTGTCCGGAAGCTCTTTATTGAAATTTCCCATATAATCCAGTACAAGCTTTATTCCTTCCATATTCATTTCAGTCGGACCATTTCCAAGGCCTTCCAGCTTATCAATATTCCAGCATTCATAATCATCCTTATAATATTTTAATACCCTGGAATACCCGCCTCCGATGTCGAGCATTCTTGAACCGGACGGAATATTTTCTTTTATAAATGCAAATACTAACAAGTCCTGGTACACTTTCAGACTGCAGTCATCAGGGTCGACTTTATATCCATAAAGCTCCATATCATAATTCTTGTCCAAAAAATATTTCATGTGATCCGGCTTTGAATAGGTAAATTCGTTAAACTTTCCTTCCCCATCTGGCTTACATTCAATTGATTTTATCATAGTTATTTATAATTCTCTTTTTTGAATAATTTATAATATAAATTTACTATAAAAATTACTTTACTCATAATTTCTTTAAATTAAATATTTTTAAATCACTTATTATATTTCCGGCTTTTTGCTGCTGTCAATATTGAAAGAAAATTGGGAGGGGTGTATCTCTTTTCTCTCTCAGTCTTATGCATATAAACTTCTGTTACAACCATTGGATTCTCAAATATAATTCTTTTAAATAATCTGTCCTATAACACCTGATAGTAACCGGAAAATATTATATCTTTTTCCGGAGCATATTACTTATTTTCTTCTTAATAAATACCCGGTCTGAAATCCGTATGCGCCATCATTCACTGAAAGCACTTCAAAAATTGTTTTCACTGATTTTGTAAAATATTCTTTGTCATAAAATACCTGCGACGCCGGACCTCTTCCGTTAACTATCATTCCAAAATTTTCCTTGTTTTCGGAAAAGACCTTGCTGTTATTCATAAATTTCCTCAGCCACATATCTTTGTATACTTCGAGAGTCTCCAGTTGATTTATAGAACTGTGATCATGAAGCGTAATATACAGCCTGCCGTCCGGTACAATAATTCTTCTCATCTCCAGAAGCCATGCATCCGCTAAATCATCTATGTGTGTAAATACGGACCCGGCATACACAAGACTAAAATACCTGTCTTCGAAAGGCAAGTGAGGGACAGTGGTAGTAGTAGCAAAATTGAAAGGAGGTTTCAGATATTGATTTGCCCAGTATATATGTTCGGAGCTGATATCTGTTCCCCAGATTTCACACATTTCAGATAAAGGCTTAAGCCAGCGAATCATTCTCCCTGCACCGCAGCCAAAGTCCAGTATCCTGTCTCCTTTTTTGAATGAAAATCCTGATGCTTTAATTATATCAAGCATTTTCTCTATCTGAAGTTTTCCCCATAAATATTCCTGATTTGTCTTTCCATATCCAAGCCATAATTCCTGAGGAGGGATTGGCAATCCCTGCTCGCAAACTTCTGACTCTGCGCGCTTTTTGGGAATTAAATAATCTATAACTTCCGGCTTATAGGGAAAATAAAGTGTTTTGGATTCATTCATATCTCTCATAGAATTGTGACGCTCCTTTTCTTTTTTTTAAAAAACTCTTAAAAAGTTAATTCAGTAAAATATTCGCAAATGCTGAATAGGTTATTAAAATTTTTGTAAACAAACATCTCTCCGTTCATGATTTTAAGTAACTCCTGTTAAAAAAATATAATTGAAAAAACAAATCCGGATTTTAAAAATAAAAAACCCGTAAAGAATTAAAATACCTTACCTTCAAATGATTAACCGGGGATTGACAATTTCTGTAAAACTGCAGGTGTATCTAAATCCTCATTTGTTATATACGTCTTAGTTAAAAATCAATATCACGCCGATAAATATATTTTCTTCTGTAAAATCTTTTTAAAACGCCCTTGATAAAACTTTTGATACATTAACGGACCTGCTTGAGATTGTAAAGGCTTGTGGTCTATTTAAGTCTTTATTTTACGAAGTTTTTGTTTCTACAAATATGTTTAACTAATCAATAAACTTCAATTCACAACTGTAACTCCGTATCCAGTTTTATAACATTTATCCGACAGGAGAAGCAGTCTTACTTCGCCGTCTGATTATACATCGGATCAAATAGCGACGCAAGTACCGGAATCTTTACAAAAAGCAAAATTGTAAATGAAATCAGAAATAAGAAACAAATTATTACCAGGCGCTTTTGTTTGTAAAGTTTTTCCGGATACTGAACCGGGCTGTCATTTAGAAATCCGATTCTCATATATTCGCTAATCAGCAGCGTTAGAAAGGGTATGGTTAATATTAATTCAAATTTATACCTGATCAGGAATATCGCGGACGTAAACGAAAAAAGTGAAGCATAAAAAATTATGCTTGTAAGCAATTTTTCTTCAGTGTAATATGCGAGTGATTTCCTGTAAACTTTTACTGTATCATTGTTGGCAATAAATCTGATTTCTCCAAGTCTTTTCATAGCCATGAAAAATGCTCCGATCATCCAGTAAGCAATTATTATCGATAGCGGAGGAACAATAGTGTTAGTCACAAGATACCATCCCAGCAATAATCTTATCGCGTTATTTACAGACTCGGAGATTACATCGAGATACGGAATATCTTTTGTTCTTACCGGGGGGACATTATATAGCAATCCCATAAAAAGCAGGAATGCATTTGTCAGGCAAAACTGAATGTTGATCGTGTATGAAATTGCTAACCCCGTTATTGCAAGCAGAAAATACTGCAAATATGCAAGTGAAGGTTTAATAAGCCCTGACGGAACCGGCCTGAATTTTTTTACGGGATGTTCTTTATCAAAGGGAGCATCAAGCAATTCATTTATTGTATAATTTGCTGAAGCAATAAGGCAGGTGGCGAAGACTCCTAATATGATCGTAAACACAGAATTAATATTAAACGGTGTATTCGAAAATAAATAAGCGAGAAAAATTCCAGGCAGCATGAAGACATTTTTAAACCAATGGTCAGGTCTTGCAATGCTTATATACGGAATTAATTTTTTCATCAGGAATTTTTTTTCAGAATTACAACAAGGTTATCATACAGGTTCAGTCGTATGGATTTATTTTCGAGCTTAGGAAATTTTTTTATCCCCTTTACCAGGAAATTAACGGGAAGATATTTAGACAGTCTTTCGGAGAGATATCCGAGAGGTAGATACCAGTTCTGTCTTCCGGATTTTACAATTTTCAACCCGGCTTTTGAAACAGCCGTGTTCATACTCTTGTCATTAAAATATCCTATGTGAGCTAACCTGTAATGCCACCATTTATTTTTGAGTTTACGCGCGAGAAAACTGTTACTGTCCGGTGTTGCAATTAATATTATTCCATTCTCATTTAAATATTCACTTAATGTTTCAAGGAATTCTACTGGTCCTGATAAATGCTCTATCACGTCTACTGCAAAGACAATATCGAATTTTTTTCCGTCAAGTTTTTCATTGGGAACAATACCTTCTATTAAGTCAATATTAAATAATTTCTTTGCCTGCCGGACCAGCCATCTGCTTGGCTCCACGCCTTCGGCATCCAGATTATTTTCCTTAGCTGCCCGGACCATCAGTCCGACACCGGCTCCGACATCCAGGACATTCTTTGCTTCCGGGTAAAAGTTTAATGCCATCTTAATCAAATGCTTCATCTCATAAAATCTGGGATTTAAACTTTCCACATAAAGTTCATCCTCTAAATTTTCATAAAGTGCAAGAATATTATCAGGAAGAGGATATGCATATCTGAAGGTACATTCTAAACATTCATAAAGAGGAAGAGTCTTGCCATACTGATCATTTGTGATTGCGACATCTGAAGACTTAAGACCATTGTCAAACTCTTTTCCCCAGAGAAATTTGTTTTTATCACTTCCGCATACCCAGCACTTAATGTTATTCAATAAAACTCAATAAAATTTCAAAAAAATATTTTGGAAAATAAGAACCTATATTAACAAGTTCCATATAATTAATTGTCTTCTCTGACATTTTGATTTCAGAGATATTATGGAAAAAAAATTATGGTCTGATTATTCCTACATAATTCAATCCGTTATTTTCCGTAATTGCTGCATCGTTTATATCTACAAATCCGTCACCTGTTACATCACTTGAATAATAACCGTTAGTATAAACGTACACGTCGTTATCTATCATACCCTTATCAGCTAAATCAACAAACCCGTCCTGATTTACATCACCGCCGTAGATGCAGTACTTCGAACCTTTATGAACAAGATTATTTCCGTAAGCCTTTAATTTTGAATTTGTAAAGTTGTAAAAAAAGACTCCACCCGAAATAAAAGATTCTCCGCCTGCTTTGCTCCAGGTTTCAAGAGAGTTTCTGTGTTTAATTGAAATATAATATGTCC
>JBBRTN010000073.1:0-7530 GCA_038244395.1 Ignavibacteria bacterium | reverse complement strand
TAAAAGAAGGAACCGACCTTGGCGCAATAGTTTCGAAGCAGCATTTTGAAAAGATTTTATATTATATAAATCTTGCAGAAAAAGAAGGCGGAAAAATTCTTTGCGGCGGAAAGCAGATAAAGTTAGAAGGAAGATGCAGGGACGGATGGTTTATAGAGCCGACGGTGATAGAAGGACTCGCATATGACTGCAGGACCAATCTCGAAGAAATTTTTGGACCGGTAGTAACCCTTACGCCGTTCGAAACGGAAGATGAGGTAATAAGAATGGCTAACTCCACAGAATACGGACTTGCGTCGATAATATGGACGGAGAATCTTTCCAGGGCGCACAGGCTTGCAGCGCAGATAAAGACAGGGATTGTCTGGATTAACTGCTGGATGGAGCGCGACCTGAGAACGCCATTTGGCGGAATGAAAAATTCCGGAGTCGGAAGAGAAGGCGGCAACGAGGCGCTGAGATTTTTTACAGAAGCGAAAAATGTATGTGTGAAGATTTGATTTAATAAAATTTATTTTACAAATTCTTATCAATAGTAGTGTGAGTAAGTGTGATATTATTTTTATATAACTCATCCATTAGCCAACTCATCATATCATTTAACAAAAAAAATGCTTTCATTCTGGGAAAAGAATTCTTTTATAAATTACGATTTTATTATACTGGGCAGCGGTATATTAGGACTGTCCGCTGCGTGTGAGATTAAAGAAAGGAATCCGAAGAGAAGCGTGCTGGTATTGGAGAAAGGGTTGTTCCCGACCGGTGCGAGTACTAAGAATGCGGGCTTTGCGTGCTTTGGAAGTCTGACCGAAATTTTAGCAGACTTCGGCAGAATCGGCGAAGACGAAACTGTATCGCTGGTAAAGCAACGATACGAAGGAATAAATCTTTTACGGAACAGGCTTAGTGATGATAAGACGGGATTCTTAAATTACGGGGGATATGAATTAATTGACGAGACTCATTTGACGTCACTCGATAAAATTGATTTTATAAATAATAAATTAAAAAATATATTCGAAGGTGATACATTTGAAATCAGGAATGGAAAGACAAGAGAGTTCGGATTCAATGAATCGAAAATAAAGGCGCTCGTATTTAGTCCCTTTGAATCACAGATAGACGCAGGGAAAATGATGAGCTCGCTTATTGAATACGCGGCTTCTCTCGGTGTCAGAATTATAAACGGGTGCGAAGCAGAATTCGTAAGTGAAAAGGAAAATCATGTCGAGGTTGTTGCAAAAAGTATATCTTCAGAAGAGAAGATTATTTTCAGTGCAAGGTCTTTAATCATATGTACTAATGCATTCACCAAAAAATTATTTCCGAAAATTAAAATTACTCCCGGAAGAGGACAGGTTCTTGTTACAAAACCCCTGGCTGACCTTAAGTTTAAAGGAGTCTTTCATTTTGATGAAGGATTTTATTATTTCAGGAATTTCGAAAACAGGATTATATTCGGCGGCGGAAGGAATCTTGATTTTCGCGGGGAAGAGACGACAGAGTTTGAATTAAACGAAATGATATTGAATGATCTGAAAGAAAAACTAACTGCTATGATTTTGCCAGGGCAGAAATTTGAAATTGATTTTTGCTGGTCGGGAATAATGGGGTTTAATGATTTAAAAAATCCTGAGATAAAAAAAATCTCCGACCGGATAACTTTCGCTTTATCATGCAACGGGATGGGAATAGCCCTTTCGTCTTACATTGGAAAAGAGACAATAAAAAAATTAAATATCTAGAGACGCAAACTTTCCGCGTCTCCGGATAAATGCGCTTACATATTTCCTTCATCTGCCGTAGGACCGTAGATGCTTGGCAAAGGCACATCCAGCAGTCTTAGAAATACAGATAATTGTCCGCGATGATGAACAGTATGGTTCAATACAAATCCACGAACAACTCCTGCCTTAGGCATTGTCAGATAAACCTTTTCGCCATTTCGCAAAGTCCAGCTGCTCAAAAGTTTTTCATCGGAAGCATTTTTAAGACACTCGACAGCATTTGAAATATTTTCATCAAAAATTTTTAAAAGCGCTTCAGTAGTTGTCTGTTCTTTGGGTGTATATTTTTGCTCTGCAAAATCAAGCTCGTCCTGATTCACGCTTGCCCCCACCCACTCCGGAAGTTCTGCTATGTGATGGGCAAGAACGCCGAGTGACATTGATTTTTCATGAGGTTTCCAAGAAAAGGATTTTTCCGGAACACGCTCAAGCATCTTTCTTGTACTTGCGGCTTCCTGCTGAAGCTCTGAAATTAACACATCATTTATTGGCATAATATTTTTTTAGTTTTTAAAAAAGTTTTTATAAATTATTTAATTGCTTCAACTATAATTGCATTCAAGGAATTTTTCATGGGACTATCTTTCCTGCGGGCAATCACTGAAAACACATGCCAGTGCTTCGCTTCACCGGACGCTGTTGCTCCGTCCTCATCCCTTTCCTGAAAAAGCTCTATTTCAAATTTAACAAACAAATTTTTAACTACTTCCTTTTTAAGAAAAGTCATTGATTTGTTGTCCGACCAGCTGTCATTTACTCCGAAAAAATTTCCTGAAAATCTTCCTCCCGTCCTTATAGATTTTACAATCTCATTCCACAGTTTCATAAAATATTCCGGCTTGCAAAACGGAATAGAGTAACTTGCATTAATCAGATTACATTTTTCAAACTGCATTGATTCAAATGCCTGCTTCCTCGTTTGCAGATTCATTTTCCAGTCAGGTAATACACTTTCTTCAAGCAGTTTTAAACCTTCCGGATTATTATCAATAGCAAGAACTTTCCAGTTTCTCTTTAACAATTCGAGTGTGTCGGCTCCGTGACCGCAGCCTATGTCAATTGCAAATAAATCAGTCCCCTGTTTTTTTTCACTTTCAAAAAGTTCAAGTACTTTCAGTAAAGTATCACGCGGCACCTGATTGGATTTATTCTTATAAAAAGAAGTCCAGTCGTTTTTCCTGTTTTTCTCTCTGCTTTTTTTAATCAATTTTTTCCTTGCTGTTTTTCAATCAAGAAAATTTATCCTGAATGGAAACCTAACTTAACTACTCGTAAAACTTTCTTCCTTTATTCAATGAAGCGGTTTCTTAACTCCACAGTCGGAACCATGCAGCTTTCTTTTTTGCCAAACCATTTATATCTGTTTAGAGCTATGTATTTGTAGACAGTATCGCGCATCGATTTCGGAATGATTATAAAAGCATAAAATACAGACCACAAGCCTCCGAGCTGTTTGAGAATTTTAAGCGCTGCTGTAGATTCCGTAAATATTTTTCCCTGGCTATGCAGAACTACACTCTCAAACTTCGAACTGTCTTTGCCAAATGCTTCCAATAATTTTTTTCCATAATCTGACTGTACTGAAGCGAATTTAAAAATATTTTTCTTATCCCGTTCAATCACAAACTGAACAAAGAAGTTGCATAGATTGCATACTCCGTCGAACAGAATAACCTCACTCATATTATCTTTTTCTGATAAGCTCAATTGAAATCAACATAAAAAAATCAATTCGTTTATTCAAGTTTTACAAATCTTCCTAAACGGATTTATTTTGTTCTTACATAAAAATGTGAAATATTATTTTTGCCTGTTCCTCTGGCATCAATATCTATTTCTTTAATTTTTTTAATCAGGTCAATGAGTTTTTTGTAGCCGTAATTTCTCGGATCGAAGTCCGGCTGTTTTTTTAAAATCAGATTCCCTAATACTCCGAGGTAGACCCAGCCGTCTTCTTCGGCGAGATCATTTACGCTGTCAGAAATTAATTTAACTAATTCACGGTCAATAGCAGAAACTGTCGAGAGATTTTTTTTGATGGGAGCCTTCACATTTGTCTTAGCCTGATTTACCATTGGCTTTACTGCATTTTTTAAAATCTCCAGGTAAATAAATTTATTGCATGAGGCTATGAACGGTGCAGGAGTTTTCTTTTCCCCTATCCCAAAGACCTGCATGCCTGCTTCCCGGAGTCTTGTTGCCAGTCTTGTAAAATCACTGTCGCTCGACACGATGCAAAAACCATCAACCCTGCCTGTGTACAGAATATCCATTGCGTCAATAATCAGAGCCGAGTCGGAGGAATTTTTACCGACTGTATAGCTGTATTGCTGCACGGGAGTAATTGCATTTTCCAATAGTACTGATTTCCATCCTGTCAGCGTTGGTTTTGTCCAGTCTCCGTATATCCGTTTAAATGTTGGCGTTCCGTATTTTGCAATCTCCTCCATCATTCCTTTTATATTAGATGACGGGATATTGTCTGCATCAATCAGGACTGCCAGACGAAGTTCTTTTATTGTTTCCATGATATTATTTTTCTGAAAAATTTATAATTTAATTTTTGTGACCTATAATCCTAATTTATCCATTTTATCTTTTTCATAATCCCCGTCTTCACCGGGATAGCGCAACACACTCTCATATTTACCCGATTGTTTTGCAATAGCCCAGATCAGGCTTTCTCCTTCGGGCACATTGTCCGGCATGCTGTCGAATATGATATCGGAATAAGCATCATTTGCATTCATTACAATCCAGCCTTTAGTTTTAAACATGTCAATAAGGTCGCCGAGAAAAAGAGCGGAAGTAAGATTATGATGAAGGAGGATTGTATGATTAATATTCCTGCCCGTGAGTTCGTAAGCAAGCTTTTCATAAAAAGAAGCACGGTCATACAAATGTTCAAGGTAGAACTTTCGGTATCCGTCTGTCGAAGATGCAGAATTTTCTTTGAGCCTTTCGATCAGTCTTCCGTTGATATACCAGTCAGATGCATCAATTGTAACATATCCGTTTTTGTATGAATACTCTTTAAGCAAATCGCGGAATTCTTTTATTTTTTCTGAAGTCTCTCCTTCTTTCAGATAGGGGAAGCGGAACAGCTTTGTAAAATTTGAATATTGATTAATCAGTGAATCATCTTTAAGGAAATCATTTTTAAAATCTTCAAAAGAAGAAGCGTCATAATTATGATGAGAGTAAGTATGATTGCAGATCATATGTCCTGCATCATTCCAGGACTGTATTATTTTCCTGCCCTTTTCATTATTAAGTTTATTTCCTTTGACAAAAAAAGCCGATGTTATGTTATTGTCACGCAAATGTCTCAGAATCATTTCATTCCATTCATCGGAGGAATACCCTGCAACTTCGCTGGTGTCCCCGTCATCAAATGTAAAACTGATTCTTGGCTGGGATAAACATTCGAAATAAGTACAAAGAAAAAACAGCGCCGTAAGCGTAATTACTTTCAAATGCAATTGTATGATTTTGTAAAATTGTTAAAATGTTAAAATGGGTTAAAAACTGTGCAGCATGAACTTAACAAAAATAAATCACAAATAAAATTATTTTATAATTTATTCAAAACATTCCTGAGGAAGAATTATTAGCGGGTGTGAAAAGAGTCAGCTATTAAAATCTGTTTCAGTTGGTCTAAACTAAAAAAATATAATTCAGATATTAGAAGTTTCGGCTGCATGATTTTTTGCAATGCGGTCAAGGCGCATTGACTTTGTCCTGAATGCATTATTAAAAGGAGCGATTATATATGCTTTAATAATATAAGGCCAGAAGCCGCGCTCTTTGAGATGTGGCTCTATAAGGTGGTCAATCTTTTTGTGAGCTTCGGGAGTTTCACTCCAGTGAATGCTTGCCCTGAAATGATGTATCGTGTGAAAGCCGTTATTGAAGAGTAAAAAGTTTGTAAGAGGACTTACAAAATTCCTTGAATGATTATAATCCGATTCTTCATCAGCATGAACATGCTGGATGTAATTAAAAATTAAAACTGAAAATAATGCAAACTGCTGGGGAATTATTACATAAAGTATGGCTTTCTTCCAGTCAATAAGCAAAGCTATAATTATAAAAAGCCCGAGAGCTACATACTGAAAAATGGAAATATAAAACTTCTTCCTCTTGTTAACCCAGAGAAATTTAAGATAAACTACTATCGGATTCTGCTGAAAGTAACTGCTTATGGTCGGGTAGCTCAGTAAAGTGAAGATGTTATTTTTCTCGCTGACACGGTATGTTATTGTAAAATCACCTTCACGGTTATTAAACTTGTGATGATTCTTGTTGTGCGTTGGTGTCCATGCAAATGCAGGAAAACCGTAGAACAGAGTAATCCAGTAATCGGTAATATCATTGAGAGTCTTTGATTTCCACATAGGAACGTGATTGTGATTATGAGCTATGACTGCTACAGAAACGGCAAGGTAGAGTGAAACAATATAGACTAACGGATGAAATCCAAAATTCCATTGGATAAATAACATTGCTGTGGTTAAGCAAAGATATATGAGAGTCTTTATATCGGCTTTATATTTTAACATTGTGTTGAATTTAAAAATTATGAAATTAAATTACAGAACTTCATTGTAACTGAATATTTTCTTATAAAAGTACCCGAAAGCCCAAATTAACTATAATAATTAAATATATCTTTACCATTCCATATGACTCTATTCTCCAGTTTCTCCAAATAATGAAGTATTGTAAAACAGCATTATAAAAATATAATTTTTTTTTTAAAAATTCATTACAAAACTTTGTATAAAACTTATATAATTTACATATTGATTCCTACAGAAGAGGGAAACCTTTTTAACATTAAAATTTTATTTTAAATATAAATTCAGATTTTGTCTTATCCCTTCCGGTAAGAAAGATATGTCAAGAATCTGACTCAGCTTGCCCTGATCCGCGCCCTTTGTTACTTTGCTTTCCACTATGTCCTGTATGGTTACATCATGTTCCGATTCTTCGTCAAGCTCAATCACATCGCCTTCCCCGATATATCCTTCTTCGATCACTTTAAAATAAATACCATTTCTTCCGCTGTGATAAAATTTATCAATCATCTCCTTCAATCCGAATCTCGCGCATAATGTCTGGCAGGGAAACCTCGGTTGAACCGGCATCAGCCTGGCTGTTCCTATTTTATAAATATTTCCTATTCTTGCTGTATCATCGGTGAGCCCGACTGTTGTCAGGTTTTCACCGAACATTCCGTCAACCCAGTCATCGCGGTCCAGGGCTTCCTTCCAGTAGTCATAGTATTCGATGCTGTAAGAATAAACCGCCTTATCTTTTCCTCCGTGAACACGCTTATCAGACTGCTCATCTCCTTCAATCGTAAGAAATGTAACCTTCTTCTTTCCCTTTACAGGGTTCTTGAAAATGCTTGTTATCATTTTCTGACCAAGCCATTCTATCTCAGTCGGAGTACCGATGTTTAATGATAATATTTTCATTTTAACCTTTTCAAAATTGCGTTAATAAAATTTTTTCTGTATTTCTCTTTTTTTGTAAATAGCTGAGGCTCAAATAACTCCGCCTCTACCAGGTAAAACTTTTTACCGAAATAGAGACAATCAATCCGCGCATATAAAGTATTTTCATTTAATTTTTGCAGTACATCTCTTGCCTTCTCAATCAGCTCTGCACTGGAATCAAAATACTCATCCTTTCCTCCCTGAACTCTGAAGTCGCCTTCCGGAGGCATTTTTCTGAC
>JBBRTN010000072.1:0-7546 GCA_038244395.1 Ignavibacteria bacterium | reverse complement strand
TTTCGCAGACATACGGCATTGCCGATAAATGGAAAGAATTTTCTTGGGAGCAGACTTTAAGCGCTAACAACGCCATTAAATTTGATGTGCTTGGAATCAACAAAGACAACGTTCCGACTTTGTTGTTTTCAAATCTTACGAATAATACCTTTATAAATCTGGATACTATAAACTCTTATACATATCCTTATCTTACACTTAATGCAAATTTATCAATTGATACTCTAGCGGGGCTACTGTCACCTGTTTTCACATCAAGCAATTTCAAATATTATCCTCCTGTCGAGCTCGTTCCGGACAATTATTCTATGACCGGGAATGATACAGTAGTGCAGGAAGGAGACAGCGTTTCTTTTTCCATAAAATATTATAATGTCGGATTTATTGATGCACAGAGTCATTACAATAAATGGTATATCAAAAATCAGTCTGGTCAATTAATTTTAAAACAGGATACAATTACAACTCCGTTAAAAATTGACAGCTCAGCAGTATCGCGTGTTAAATTTTCAACCTCAGGATTACGAAATGCCAAACTTTTGAGTGATACTATCAATCTTTACTTTGAAACAAATTTGACCGGTAACAGAAACGAACTGTTTCCATTCAACAACACTGCTGTCGGAAAATTTATATTGCAAGGAGATACGACCAGCCCGGTAATGGACATTACATATGACGGAGTAAAAATAATTAACGGTGACTTTGTCCAGGCAAATCCTACAATAGTTTTAAAATTCCTGGATGACAGCAGAATGGTTATTCACGATACTTCAAACGTGAGAGTCTATACTTCCAAGAACAGCGGCTTTGTTTATGTTCCGTATTACCTTAACGGTATAAAGAATCCCGAGATTGATATTGTGTTTCCCGACAATAAATTTTTACAGGCAACAGTTACATATAAGCCGGCTTTAAGCACAGGCGAGCACAAATTCAGGTACGTGGCAGTTGATGTTACTGGAAACTTCGCGGATTCAGTAATAGATAATGTAATCGTAGACAATAATCTAAACATCACTGAGATGGCAAATTATCCGAACCCGATGAAAACGGAAACAAGCTTTATGTTCAAACTTTCGGGTGAGTTAAATCCAACTTCTTGTAAAGTCAAGATCTATACAGTTGCAGGAAGACTCATTAAGGAAATTGATACTCCGGCAATAGTCGGCTACAATAATATAAGCTGGGACGGAAGGGATAACGACGGGGATTACATTGCAAACGGCACTTATCTTTACAAATTTATAATTCAGGGAAATTCGCAGGTAGAGACTTCGATTCAGAAGCTTGCTGTACTGAGATAATCATATTAAAAATTATATACAATTGAAAACCAGACCTTCTTTAAAATTAGTAATCGGTTCCGAAAAAAAATGGCGAGCCATAGATTTTAAGGAATTATTTTATTACAAAGATCTTTTTTATTTTTTAGTATTAAGAGACATTACTGTTTTATACAAGCAGACTGTTCTCGGAATACTCTGGGCTATTGTAAATCCTTTATTCCAGGTTGTGCTTTTTTCAGTAATCTTCGGCAAGCTTGCGGAGATTAACAGCGACGGGATTCCTTATCCGATTTTTTCTTTTGCCGCAATCCTTCCGTTCAATTATTTTTCACAGTCTCTTTCAAGCGCGAGCGGCAGTCTGATTGGAAATACTTCCATCCTGACGAAGGTTTACTTTCCAAGAATTTTAGTGCCCTTAACGCCGGTGACCTCAAAGCTGATGGATTTTTTGATAGCATTTATTATACTGATAATAATGATGGTATTTTATAGTATAGTTCCTAACGCCAATCTTCTGTTTCTTCCTTTATTAATATTGTTAATGATTTTGACATCGATGGGAATAGGAATGTGGCTGTCTTCAATGGCTATTCAATACCGGGACGTGAAATTTGCAATCACTTTTATTACGACCTTTTTGATGTATGCTGCACCTGTAGTATTCCCAGCTTCCATAATCGCCGAAAAGTTTGGAAACACTTACTATCTTTTATACGGACTTTACCCGATGGCCGGAGTCATCGAAGGATTCAGAGCTTCCTTGCTGGGATTCAGACCGATGCCGTGGGACCTGATAGGAATGGGATATATCAGCGCATTGATTTTATTTTTCTCCGGAATGTATTATTTTAAACGAACTGAAAGAATATTTGCAGATGTTATATAAGAATTTTATTTTTATAATTAATTTTAATTCCGAGATCAAATGTCAGAATTTGCAATAAGAGCAAATGATGTAAGTAAAGCTTATCTCATTGGGTTGAAAGACTCCAGGAAGGAGACACTCGGCGCCGAGGTATTTTCCTGGCTAAAGTCACCTTTGAAGAATTATAATGTTTTAAAAAGATTAAATACATTCAATCATAATGACGAGACCGATGATCTTTTCTGGGCATTAAGAAATATTTCTTTTGAATTAAAGCACGGCGAGACACTGGGAATAATCGGAGATAACGGAGCAGGCAAAAGCACATTACTTAAAATCATTTCAAGAATAACGCATCCCACTTTTGGATTTGCGGAAGTTAACGGCAAAGTCGCAAGCCTGCTCGAGGTAGGTACCGGTTTTAATAATGACCTGACAGGAAGAGAGAATGTTTATCTCAACGGGACTATACTGGGAATGTCCAAGAAAGAAATCGATAAAAAGTTTGATGAGATTGTAGACTTCTCCGGGGTAGAAAAATTTATTGATACACAGATTAAAAAA
The DNA here is from genome assembly GCA_038244395.1 of Ignavibacteria bacterium. Lineage (GTDB taxonomy): Bacteria > Bacteroidota > Ignavibacteria > Tepidaquicellales > Tepidaquicellaceae > JAGPCH01. Next base: position 4,828 of record JBBRTN010000072.1, on the reverse strand, counting down.
TATTCAAACGGAATGAGAATAAGGCTGGCGTTTTCAGTTGCTGCATTCATTGAAACTGAAGTAATGATAATAGATGAAGTATTATCAATTGGTGACGCGGAGTTCCGGAAAAAAAGCCTCACAAAGATGACGCAGGTTGCCAAGAGCGGCACTGCAATTATTTTAGTCAGTCATAATATGCTTCCGATTCAGTCTTTGTGCAAAAGGACTATATGGCTTGAGAAAGGTATATTAAAAGCCGACGGGAGTTCCGATGTTATTATTCCTGAGTATCTTGGGATGCAGACTGCTGATCACACTTCCCAGACGTGGAGTCTCGATGACGCTCCCAGCTCTGATTCTGTAAAGCTTATCAAAGCCGAGGTTCGTCCGTTTGACCGTACTCTGCCGGTAATCCGACCCGGCGATCCGTTTGAATTTGAATTTGTCTTTTTTAATGTTACCGGTGAAGACTACAATATTACTATTACTTTTCACCTGATGGATGAATATGAAACCTTGCTGTTTATTGGCAGCACTGCTTTAACTAATCTCGAATATAAATCCGGAACAGGATATCTCAGGGCATATTGCAGAATACCTGCCGATATTCTTAACGCGGGAAAATTCAGCATAAGCAAATTATTTGTGCTCAAGGATAATTATACTTTGCTGTATGAACATAATAATTTGCTTGCGTTTGAAGTAACAAGTGATTACGTTTATGAGCACGGAAAGAACGGCAGGATTGAAGGCATCATAAAACCCAAGCTTGAATGGGAAGTCATAACAGGTGAAGAAGTCGAAGCTTTCAGTTAAAATCTATTATTCAAATCCAAACCCGTAATACCCCTAAAATAAAATGGATTCAAAAAATTTATCTTTAATAAAAATCAACAGTGAGTCTCTTTCCATGAACGGATTTACACAACGGGCTGTAAAAAAAGTAATTCCTCCGTTAACTCCTGACGGAAAGCCTTGGCCGAAAATTTCAATCGTCACTCCCTCTTTTAATATGAAAGATTATATTGAAGATACTATCCTGTCAGTGATTGGTCAGCAGTATCCCAATCTCGAATACATAATTATCGACGGAGGCAGTAAAGACGGGACAGTAGATATAATTAAGAAGTATGAATCATATTTAAGTTATTGGATCAGCGAACCGGACAACGGGATGTATGAGGCAATTCAAAAAGGTTTCAGCAAAGCTACAGGTGAAATTATGGCTTATATAAATTCAGATGACAAGTATCATTACAATGCTTTTTTTTCTGCAGCGACAATTTTTTCATCAATGGATGAAGTAGACTGGATTCTCGGAAGAGCAAGTTTTTATAATGACGAAGGGACAATTGTAGATGTGAAGGATTTGAAAAAATGGTCTAAGTTTAATTATTACACAGGAGACTTCAAGTGGATTCAGCAGGAATCAATATTCTGGAGAAGAAGCCTGTGGCTTAAAGCAGGTAGCAAGATAAACTCAAATCTGAAACTTGCAGGCGATTATGAACTCTGGCTGAGATTTTTTAGATTTGCAAAACTTTATTCCGCCGAAACTATTTTTGCCGGATTCAGATTCAGGACAAAAGACCAGCTCTCATTGGAGAAGATTGATTCTTATCTGTATGAAATTGAGCAGGTAACAAATCTGGAAACACTTCCCCGCGAAGATAAATATGCCATTAAGAAAATCAGGTTCTTTAAGAATTTTCTCTTCAGAATTCCATTCATAAAAAGAATAAAAACTCTTACCAGACATTACGAAAAAATCTTTGGCTATCCTCCGAGAATTGTTTATGATTTTTACAAGCGAAGGTTCTTCACTAATTATTCTTAATTAATCAATTTTAAAAATATATAAAATTGATAAACGTAACTAAAACTTTTCTCCCTCCATTAGATGAATATACCGATCGTTTAAAAAAAATCTGGGAAACTAACTGGGTCACAAACCAGGGACCAGCTGTCGAAGAGCTCGAAATTAAACTAAGAGATTATCTGGCTGTAAAAAATTTACTTATTGTATCAAACGGGACAATCGCACTCCAGTTCGCCATAAAGGCGCTCGGCCTCACGGGTGAAATAATAACTACTCCGTATTCGTATGCGGCTACGACAACTTCAATTCTCTGGGAGAACTGCACTCCTGTCTTTAGTGATATTGAAAACATTACATTCTGCATAGATGCGGGTAAGATTGAAAGAGCGATTACTGAAAAGACGCAGGCAATATTAGCTACTCACGTATATGGGCTTCCCTGCAATGTTGATGAAATAAAAAAAATTGCGGACAAGCATAACCTAAAAGTAATTTATGACGGCGCTCATGCTTTTGGAGTTAATATTAACGGGCAGTCTGTTTTTAATTACGGGGATATTTCAACAATAAGTTTTCATGCAACAAAATTATTTCATACAATTGAAGGTGGCGCAGTAATAACAGGCGACAACAAGCTTGCGGAAAAAATTTTTCTTTACAGGGCTTTTGGGCATCTCGATGAAGAGTATGTTACATTCGGTGTTAACGGAAGAACATCCGAATTCAATGCTGCAATGGGTTTGTGTAACCTGCCCAGAGTTGAAAGCTTCATTCAGAAAAGGAAAGAGATAAATGGCTTATACAGAAGTTTGCTTAAAGACCTGAAGCTACAATATCCACTTATCCCGGAAGATTTAGATTATAATTTTTCTTACTTCCCTGTCATTTTCCCTTCCGAAAAAAAAATGCTTTTGGCAAAAAAAATTCTTGCGGAAAATGACATACATACGCGAAGATATTTTTTCCCTTCATTAAACAAACTCCCATACTTAAATTATGTCAGCTGCCCTATATCAGAAGACATAGCTTCCAGAGTTCTGTGCCTTCCTGTTTATCAGGATCTGGATATTAAAGACATAAAAAGAATTTCCGAAATAATTGTAAGCACTTTAAAAATTATATAGAACCAACATATTTTCAAATGCCAGGGAAATCCGTGAACCCCTCTTTGAATTCTTCAGCCGACCCGAAGTATATGCCGCAGCTCGATACGCTGAGGGCATTTGCCGTCTTCTGTGTGCTCATCAGTCACTGGATGCCGGAGCATCACAGGATAAGAATACTGCCTTATGGATATCTTGGTGTTACTTTATTTTTTGTGCTGAGCGGATTTCTCATTTCGCAGATACTTCTAAGAAGCAGGGACATTGCAGAAGAAAAGAATCAGAATAAATTTCATTCGGTAAAACAATTCTACATACGAAGGACACTTAGGATTTTTCCAATCTATTATATCACGCTTGCAGTGATGTACATTTTTAATATAAGCGGCGTCCGCGACATAATTCTCTGGTTTGTCTTTTATGCTTCGAATATTTATTTCTTTTCAATTCACAGCTATGCGGGTTACTTATCTCACTTCTGGACGCTTGCAGTCGAAGAGCAGTTTTATATCATTTGGCCTTTTGTAATGCTTTTCATCCCGAGAAAATATTTACTCAGAGCAATCACGGGAATAATTTTGCTCGGTCCGTTATTCCGGACAACGATGTATATTATCAATATTCAAAACCCGGGGTTTTACAGTTTTGCCGAAGCATTAACTCCCTCCAATATCGACTGCTTCGGAGTGGGAGCAATGCTGGCTTATTTTACCGTCAATAACATCCGTATAAACCGCGCTAGAATTGGTTCGATAAAAATATTTATATTCTTTTATATTTTAATATTTACTTGTCTTATATTTTTTTCTGCCGGTCTCGTAAGGATTTTCTTCCTCAATTTTAATGTATCAGTTCTTTTTTTATTGCTCATATACAAAGCGAGCCGGGGCTTTACGGGTTTTCTTAAAATTATTTTTGAAAATAAAATCCTGATGTATCTCGGGAAGATCAGTTACGGCATGTATCTTTTTCATAAGTTTATTCCGCCTCTGTATGAATTGTCAGGTTTACCTCCTGTTAATAATTTATATCTGAGAATGTTATTGCAGACTTTATTGCTTATATTCATGGCATCACTTTCATGGTTTATTATAGAGAAACCGATTAACAGTTTAAAGAAAAAGTTTGTTTATAATTAATCCTGAGCAAATCTCCAGCATACAATTAAATTAACATATTAATATTTAAATATGAGCCGGAAAAAAATTTTAATAAACATATGTCCGAACAAATAGCGTGTCCGGTTATTAATCAGGAAACTTCCGGCAGATATATGCCCCAGCTTGATACACTAAGAGCGATTGCAGTCTTTCTTGTTCTGCTGGAGCACTGGCTTCCGCCGGATTACTGGCTAAGGGTATTTCCATATGGTATGGCAGGAGTAACTCTGTTCTTCGTTCTCAGCGGATTTCTTATTACTCAAATCCTTCTTAAAAGCAGGATCATAACGGAGCAAAAAGACCAGAGCAGATTTCATTCGTTGAGACAGTTCTATGCAAGAAGGACTTTGAGAATATTTCCAATCTATTACATTACAATTTTTATTCTGTATATTTTTAACACACAGCACATCAGGGAAAAAATTTTATGGTTCATGTTTTATGCTTCGAATATTTATTTTTATAAAATTAATAACTGGGATGGTAATCTGTCCCATCTGTGGACGCTTGCAGTAGAAGAACAGTTTTATATAATATGGCCGTTTGTAATTCTCTTTATTCCTAAAAAATATTTATTCAAAGCAATAACAGGAATTGTGCTGTTTGGACCGGTATTCAGATCTGTGTTATTTTATTTCAGCGATCATACGGAATGGGCATCGAATTTCATCCACATCCTTACTCCGTCCTGCATGGATTGCTTCGGTCTGGGCGCAGTTCTTGCGTACATGAGGATTTATAAAGGCGGAGCTTTTCAATTAAAG
>JBBRTN010000071.1:0-7589 GCA_038244395.1 Ignavibacteria bacterium | reverse complement strand
ATTTCTTTGATATAAATTAAATATCCGCCGGAACTCCGGCTGCAGAGGGAACAACATGAGAGAAAAGGTTAATGAAATAATTTTTTATGAAAAGTGATATTGTCAATTAACCTTGTGCTTCCTGCTTTTGCTGCAAGTGAAATTAACATTTTCCCTTCATATTCGGGAAGATTCGATACAGGCTCTAATTCTGAATTATCTGTTATTTCATAATACTGCAGTTCAAATTCCGGAGCCCGCTCTTTCAGAATTTTAGCAATATGTTTCTTTATAATATTTATATCGGTTACGTTTTCTTCTAAAATCATCCTTCTCCCTTCATTCAAAATAAAATATAAGACCGAAGCCTTAGCTCTTTGATCGAGTCTAAGGTAAGTATTGCGGGAACTCATAGCCAGTCCGCTTTCTTCACGAAGAGTATCACAGATAACGACAGTCGTATCTATATTCAGATCATCAATCATTTTTTCAATCACTGCATTTTGCTGCGCGTCTTTTTGCCCTAAATATAAATTATCCGGCTTTACTGCATTTAATAATTTTATAACAACTGTGGCAACTCCCGTAAAATGTCCCGGTCGGAATTTTCCTTCCAGCTTTTCCGTAATCACAGATACATTCACGGAAGTGAGATTATTTTTTTTATACATCTCATCTGTATCCGGATTGAAAATATAATCAACTCCTGCTTTTTCACATATATGAAAATCTCTCATAAAATCCCGCGGATACTTATCAAAATCTTCACCCTTCCCAAACTGTGTGGGATTGACAAATATGCTGACTACTACAATTTCATTTTCATCTTTTGCTTTGAGCATGAGTGAAATATGGCCTGCATGAAGAAATCCCATCGTCGGGACAAGCGCTACTTTTTTCCCGAGGCATTTGTAATAATCAGAAATATCCCGGACAGCAGAAATTTCCTTTATTACTTTCATCAATTTGATATTAGGTTGAGTATCTGTGAAAGCTTGTCTTTCATGTCTTTGCGGCTGACAATGAAATCAATGAAACCATGCTGAAGCAGGAATTCAGATTTCTGAAACCCGGCGGGAAGATCTTTTCCTGTTGCCTGCTTTACTACTCTCGGTCCGGCGAATGCAATCAGCGCCTTTGGTTCGGCAATATTAAAATCGCCGAGCATTGAGAATGAAGCCGTTGTCCCGCCTGTGGTAGGATTTGTTAAAATAGAAATGTAAGGAATCTTTTCTTCGTCAAGCTTTGCAAGCTTAGAGCTGGTCTTCGCAAGCTGCATCAGTGATATTGCACCTTCCATCATCCTTGCTCCGCCGCTTGAAGAAATAATAATAAGAGGAAATTTTGTTTTTATAGACCTGTCAATTGCGCGGCTGATCTTTTCACCTACAACGCTGCCGATACTTCCGCCGATAAATCCAAAATCCATACATCCGATGACAACATCAACATCGTTTATTTTTCCCGTCCCTGTTCGTATAGCATCCTGAAGCTCAGTGCTTTTAATAGTTTCTTCGAGGCGCTTCTTATACGGCTTCGTGTCTACAAAACCAAGCGTATCTATTGATCGTATTTTCCTGTCCATTTCCTTGAATGAATCTTCATCCAGAAGGATCTTAAAATATTCTTCGCTGCCAATACGGAAATGATGATCACATTTTGTGCAAAGATAGAAGTTCGTTTCCCATTGCTTCCTGTGCATCATCTCCCCGCACTCCGGACATTTAATCCAGGTTCCGTCCTCTACATCAGACTTTCGGGTATCTGAGGAAATATTCTCTTTGGATCTCTTAAACCATGCCATAAAAATTTTTTTGTGTTGTTGAAAATACCTAACAATAACTCTAAAATAAAATCAAATATTTGCCTATTGCAAAAAGACAGGCATAGAGGCAGGCATAGAGATTAAATATTATTTTACAAGCAGGCTTTTAAATGTAAGCGCCTGGTTTTAAAAACCGTTTAAACGGTTTTTAAAAACCGCACAAACATTTCAAAAACGCTACTGCTACTTAAAATTAAACTCCATCCCCTAATAGTGTATGAAAGTGTTTACTGTCAATGATACTTTGGCTTCTAATTCTTGAGAATAAATTCCTTCATATAAAACGGCTCCGATATCTTGTAATCACTGAACTTATTTTCGTCAATATAATTTTTTGTTAATTCAATCATAGAAAAAATGTTTGATGAAGATGAAACGTCAATCAGCTTATTCCTAAAGTCCTCCGGAATATTTTCATTACTTTCATTAATAATAAAATCAGCATCTTCTTTTAAAATATTTTCTAACAAATCAATTTTGTAATCTGAAATTCTTTCGAGTTTACCGGATTTGTATTTATATACACAATAATAGAATTCCGATGTTCTTGAATTTGAATATATAAGTGAAACTAATTTTTTTACGCATTTATATTTGTTGGCTGCAATATCTAAAGTAGGTATCTCTATTAATTTACAGTCTGTACTTTCAAAGGAAAAACAAATTCCTTTCGCAATTGCAGAGCCGATCCGCAGCCCGGTAAATGAACCCGGACCGTTAGACAAACTTACATATTTGACTTCTGTGAAATTTATTTTATTCCTGTCAAAAGATTTTTTTATGAAGTAAGTAAGTGTATCAGCATTGTTTCCGTGTTCCAATTCTTCTTTAAACAAAATTTTATTTCCGTCGGAACAGCCAAATTCGATTTTCTTTGATGAAGTTTCTATTAAAAGTATCAGCATATTTTTTAAACGCAGTTGGTTCTTTAAAACAAATTATTTCAAAGTAATTATACGGTCGTTTTCGCCTTTGCCATATTCAAAATATACCTTTTTCATTTGTCCTTTAAAATATTCATCCGCAAGTTCAGCCCACTCAATCAAACAGACCGAACCTTTATTATTATTATTATTTACATAGCTTTCAATTCCTACTTCAAAGAGTTCATTCACATTTTTTAGTCTGTATAAATCGAAATGATTGATATTTATTTCTTCCCCCGTTCCCGGAAGACTTCCCTGATATTCGTTTACAATTATAAAAGTCGGGCTGTTTACAATATCTTTGACATTAAAATATTTGCAGATGCCTTTGACGAATTGAGTCTTACCGGAGCCGAGATTTCCAAACAACCCCGCTACTTCATTAGGATTGATGCTCTTCGCAAAATTTTCTCCGAGGGAAAAGGTTTCCTCCGGAGAATGAGAAATAATTATAATTTTAAAACCCCCTCTTTCCCCCTTTTCCAAAGGGGTATAAAAGGGGGCTTAAGTTAATGCAAAAAATAATTACTGAATTTATATCTTGTGAATCTACTTAGGATCCAGCGTTATCACAGGAAGAATCATTTCATCAATTGAAATTCCTCCGTGCTGAAATGTATCGTTGTATTGATTAAGATATTTATGATAATCCGTTGGATAGACAAAATAAAAATCTTCCTTGGCAATTATATAGTTAACAATCCCATTCCTCTTCGGGAGACGGTAATCAGCAGGGTTTCTCACAAAGACTGCGTTTCTTGAATCTGCCTTTACGTTTCTTCCGCATTTATATCTCAGGTTTGTCGAAGTCTCCTTGTCACCCATTGCTTTCACGCCGTGCAGACAACGGATACTTCCGTGATCGGTCGTGATAACAATTTTTACATCATTTCTTGTCGAGAGCTGTCTCAGCATTCCAAAGAATGAAGAATGCTCGAACCATGATTCGGTAAGCGAACGGTATGCTGATTCATCAGGAGCAATTTCTTTTAATATTGCATTGTCGCTTCTTGAATGCGCTATCATATCCACAAAATTTATTACTATTGCATTGAGATGGTTCTGGCAATAGGACATTATTTTTCCTTCGATCATTCTTCCGAAATTGGAATCCATTATCTTCGTATATTTCACTTCATTTCTGAGCTTGATTCTTCTTCTTTCAAGCAGCTTCATTAAAAAATCCTTTTCATAATTATTCTTACTGTTTTCATCATCATCATTCTTTTTCCAGAGCTCGGGATAATGATGTTCGATCTCTGAAGGAAAGAGTCCTGAAAAAATTGCATTACGGCTGTAAGGAGTCGCAGTCGGCAATATCGAATAATGATATCCTTTACTTATCTTAAAATAATCATAAAGATATTTTTCCATAACCATCCATTGATCCATCCTCATGCAGTCAACGACAAATAAGAAAACAGACTTGTTGCTGTCAAGCTCGGGTATTACGAACTTATCAACAACTTCATTGGAGAGTATTGGCTTGTTTGTTTTTGTATTAACCCAGTCAAGATAATTTTTTTCCACGAACTTTGAAAATTCCGTATTGCAATCCCTTTTTTGTGTAAGTATGGTTTGCTTCAGTCCGAGTTCTGGATGCTCGTCCAGCTCGATTTCCCATCCCGTCATTTTCAAATGTATGTCAATCCACTCTTCCCATGTGGGACTTTCCATCATTGCAATTGAAATTTTATTAAACTCCTGTATATAATCTTTTGAAACCTGGCTGCCTTTTAGTCTCTTTGAATCAAGCATTTTTTTACAGACAAGTAAAAGTTGGGTTGGATTTACAGGCTTGATAAGATAATCTGAAATCTTGTTTCCGATAGCATCTTCCATCAGACTCTCAGTTTCGTTCTTGGTTACCATTACCACCGGCAGACTTGGTCTCAGGTCTTTTATTTCTACTAAAGTCTGAAGCCCCCCCATTCCTGTCATCATCTCATCGAGAAATACCAAATCGAATTCATTATTCTTATCCTTAATAAGATTAACCCCGTCTTCACCGTTTGAAGCTTCTTTTACATTATATCCTTTTTGTTTGAGGAACATTATGTTAGACTTCAGAGATTCTATCTCATCATCCACCCATAGAATATTATTTTTTTCTTTTACATCCATTAAAACACTTCCGCTTTGATTTGGCATTTTTATTCCTTTCTTTTTTACTCTTTAATATTACTATTAATACTTTAAAAAAGTAAACTGAAATTCATATTAACTCATCTTTTATTTTTAGGAATTATAGATTCTTAGTTTTTAATTGGTACAGACTGAACTTAATAATTTATTAAAACTTTTAAAAGTCATTCAAAACCTGAATATATGCCTTTACTTTGAATTTCGCTGTCTATGATCTTAAATGAGACTGTCGGGACTATTCAGACTGTTCAGACTGTAAAGAGTATATATATTTGAGTGAGTTTAATTAACGCCTGTTTTGTTATACAGCTAACAATTTAAAAAGTTATGTAATTCAATTTATCTTGGTAATGATATTTTAACTCCGAATTAAAGAAGATTAAAGAATCAAATAATTAAAAACATTTCTTTCATAAATGAATCATACCGGAAACTGAAAACAGAGCATAAAAAACCAGAGCAAACATATATGCCGCTACGGAAAGAAGTAAAACAAGCCTAAGATATGAATACTCCTCTACTCCCGTATCTCTAAGTATTAGCTCAATAAATAAAATACATAGTTTCAAAACTGCCGCACCTGCTGCCATTCCCAAAAATATATACAACAATAAAACGGACTGACCGGGATTTTTTATTCCAAAAAATAATACGCCAAGAATATGAACAATCAGGAAACCGGAGATTGTATTAAATACAGCTATTAATATTCCTGTAATAACTCCTACAATAGTTCTTAATTTATCATCGTATACAAAGTATTTTTTTAATGTTCTTAAAATGTTCAATAAATTTTCTGCAAAATAGAAACCTCACGGTTCGGATCCGTGAGGTTATTTTTAATAAACTATTACAATATTATTTCAGCAGCATCATTTTCCTGACAAGTATAAAATTTCCTGATTCCATTTTGCAAAAATAAATCCCACCTGCGAGATCATCACCGTCAAAATTAACCGTATGAAATCCTGCAGGCTTAAATCCATTGACCAATGTACTAATCACCTTTCCGGAAATGTCATAGACTGTAATCTTCACATTCCCGCTAACTGCAATATCGTAATTAATTTGGGTTGAGGGATTAAAAGGATTGGGATAATTCTGATGCAGAGCATATTTTTCGGGAATACCTATTATCACATAATCCGGAAGTTCAAAATTTCTGTAACTCCCGTTCAGGTCAATCTGCTTCAGCCTGTATTTATATCTTCCCGAAGATAAATTTTTATCTTCATATGAATAGCTGACAGGTGAGTTTATTGTCCCACCGCCTTTTACAAATCCCAAACTATACCATATATCATTTACCACTGATCTCTCAATCTGAAAGCCTGAGTTATTCTGTTCCATAAGTGTAGTCCAGTTAAGCGTTAAATTCCTGCCGGAAACTCCTGAAGTGAATGAACTTATTTCAACCGGAAGCGCCGCCTCTACATTAACATTAAGACTGCAGAGAACTTCTTTCTGCGGATCACTCAGAGTATAGACTGTGTATTTTCCGAGGGTTGGACCCGTGTTCAAAATAAGTGTGTCAAGGTTGGAATTCACAAGCTGCGCCTGTGATCCGTCATAGCTGTACATTTCCCAGTTTACATTTGAAAGTGAAGTTACATATGCTATGACTTGAGATGTAGTTACAACAGTAGGACCGGTTATAACACAGCTGTCACTCATTGCGCTTGCGTCATGAATAAAAGTAAACTGACCACTAATGAGATACAAAATTAAAATACTAAAATTTAATTTTGTATATAAAGTTACCATGAGAGAATTAAGTTTAGCAGGGGTAAAAATTAATAAAAAAATACGTAAATTATAAATACATTTCATTCCAAAATATTATCACCTTACATTTTTTTATTATAGAGGTAAAATAGCTAAAGTATTTTCTAAAATTGAATCCCGGTTCCGATAATAATTTCTGTCCTTTCATTGTTTGGTGTTTCTCCGTTTGTATATGTTCCGGTTAACTGAGCCAGATTTATTCTAAACTGATCTCTTATCGGAGAAATTACTGAAAACTGTCTGAGATTGCTTCCGCTATTATCATTGTCGTAAGCATAATACATATCGGCATATCCACTGATTTTAAAATCGGGTCCGGTCTGAGCTCCTGCTCTTGTTAATGGCAGCAATGAACTGATAAAAGCAAAGATTAAAATCAAAAAAACTTGTGGAAAGACAGAAAATGAAGATTTTTTTGTATATGCTTTCTCCATGTTTATTTATTTTTATTTTTAAGTTATGTATTGTTCAATTTGCTGGAATTTTTTTGTGCTTACAAGAGTCATACTTAAATTTTCGAACATTCCGTAAAATTATATTAATTTAATTAAAGTGGTTTTAAAAAATAATGCATCAAAATTGTTTTCCGAAAAGACCTACTACATTCTCAATATGATACGTGTGAGGAAACATGTCCACAGGCTGAATCCTGTCAATGCTGTAATTCCCTTTACTGCAGATTATCTGAAGGTCCCTTGCCTGCGTATGCGGGTTGCAGCTTACATAGATTATTTTTTCAAAAGTTGTCCCCGAAAGAATTTCGCAAATCTTAGGATGAAGTCCTGCGCGCGGTGGATCCAGAATTAATTTGTTATAATTTAAAATATTATTCTCGTCTTCCAAAAATACTTTTATATCCGAACAAATAAATCCGGCATTGCTGTTTTCATTCAACTTCGAATTATTTTCAGCATCTTTAATTGCGTCTT
>JBBRTN010000070.1:0-7604 GCA_038244395.1 Ignavibacteria bacterium | reverse complement strand
ATTCAAAAGACCAGAGTAAAATCCCTGCAACACCTTCTTCTAAATATTTTTTTAATTCTGCTTCAAGAACAATTTTCCGATAATCATTGAGGCTTTTTTTAAATCCGATCTCTCCTATATAGAGAGGCTTCGAGAGTCGTTTTGCAATTTCAATATTTTTTGAGTTATAGGTTTTCCATATTTTTCTCAATGTAAGCGGGAGGTCAAAAGTAGTATTAAAATTTCTTAAAGTAAATCTGTCGGTTAAGCCGGGCAAATAGTCAATCAGCTTGTTCAGGGTTTTGAATAAGCCGGAATATTTTTGATTGCCTTTGAGTCTCTGAAGAATATCAAGCCGCTCGAATACAGTAGAATTAAAACTGTAATCATGAATGGATACTGCATCGAGTGAGTTTAAGGAATAAAGTTTTTCGAAATTGTCTGCATTAAATCTTGAAAAACCCCCGCCAAATCTGTCGCCGATACCTCCGATTGTCCCAATAGAAATCAGGTGATTAGGATCTGCCGATTTAATTTTTCCGGAAATATCTTCAGTGAAATTATAAATATTTTCAAATGAGTCAGACGAAGGTTCGTTTATCAATTCCCACAATAATATTTCAGTCCGATCTTTAAATGAAGTTGTAATATCAGTGATGTACGAAATATATTTTTTCTTATATCCTCCTTTATACCAGTCATCATCGATTTTATAACTTTGAAGATAACCCCAGGTATCAGCAAGAACAGGAATGAGTTTAATTTTATATTCGTCGGCTAAATTAAAAATGTGTTCGAGTTTTTCTTTATCGGCAGGTTCAAATGCCCAGAACCTGATGACACTGAATCCTTCACTGACAGCATCTTTCATCATTAGCCCGGCGATATCAGGAGAGACGTAAGCAAGCTCATACATATTTACACCTATAAAACGAAATGGTCTGCCGTCATTGAAAAAATCGCCGCCGTTTGTTGTTACAAAACTATTCATTAAGAATTTATTTTATAAAATATTTAAACTTAATTCTTAAATCTATTCTTTTTGAATTAGAGCTTTAATGTTTTTAAAGTTCTTCTCTTTCAAAAAAAACCTATAGGAAGATCTGTATATTAATCTTAACATTCCTGAACCCTCATTTCCTTCAAATTTTAGTTTGACATTTGATTTATTTTACGTATTTTTGTATTACTTGTGGGGTAAAGTGGAGTAAAGTGGTTATAAAATTAGCGGTTTGAATTGTGCAAATCGAGTGTAATTTTTGACAAAAAGGAAAGTTAATCATAAATAATAATGTTTCAGGGACATTCATCATGTAATCTTGATGTGAAATCGAGATTAATATTACCGGCAAAATTCCGAAAGTATATAAAACCCGAAGCAGACAATAAAGTAATTCTTACGCGCGGAATGGACGAATGTCTTTTAGTTTATCCTCTCGATGAATGGGAAAAAGTAAAGACGGGATTGACACGTTACAATCAGTTTAATACAGACCAGAGATTTTTCATCAGACAATTTTTAAATTTTGTAAATGAATGCGAGCTTGATTCACAAAACAGGATTGTAATTCCACCTCAGCTGATTCAGTTCGCGAAATTAAAAAAGGAAGTTGTGGTGCTTGGGCTTTTGGACAAGCTGGAAATATGGGACCCCGTTATAAAGGAGCAATATGATAATTCGATGACAAAATCTTATGAAGAAATAGCAGAGAAAGTTTCAGAGATAATTAACTCATGATACAGCAGAGATAAAACTCTGAATAAAAAATGAAGACTGAAAATTTTCACATACCTGTTCTTTCAAATGAAGCTGTTAAATTTTTAATCAATGAAGAAATTAAAAACCATATAATAGTCGACGGGACACTTGGCGGCGGCGGTTATACAAAATTGATTTGCGAAAAAACCGGTACAGACGACAGAATTATTTCTATTGACAAAGATCTGTATGCACTTAGTTTTGCAGAAGATAATTTAAGGGAATATGAAGACAGGATAACATATGTAAATGGAAATTTCGGAGATATTAATGATATACTCGAAGAGAAACAAATTAACAAAATAACAGGGCTGGTGCTGGATCTGGGCTTATCGTCATTTCAGCTTGAAGCTGAAGAAGGATTTAGTTTTATGCAGGATACTCCGCTTGATATGCGTGCATACAAGAAAGATGTTACCAATGCATCAGACATTCTGAACAGTTATAAAAAGGAAGAGCTCAAAGAAGTTTTTGAGAATTACGGTGAGATAGGGAATGCAGAAAGATTAGCAAAAGCGATAACGGGAAAGAGGAGAATCAAAAAGTTTAATACAACATTTGATCTTGTGGGACTGATAAATGAAGAGTATGATCTTAACAAAAAAAATTCAATTGATTTTTTGGCGAAGATATTTCAGGCATTGAGAATAAAAGTAAATAATGAACTTGAAAATCTTGAGAAAGCTTTAAAAGATTCAATCGGTCTTATGGAGAAGGGAGGCAGGATAGTAGTAATCTCTTATCATTCGCTCGAAGACAGAATAGTTAAAAATTTTTTCAAAGAAGAGTCACTGAAATTCAGAAAGACTTCAAATCCTTTTTTTGATGAGGAAGTAAATCCGAGGATAAGAATATTAACGAAGAAACCTGTGATTCCTTCAGACGGAGAGATAAGGCTTAATTCAAGATCAAGAAGTGCGAAACTCAGAGCAGCAGAAATAATAATCTAGATTATAATGAAATCAAAAAGCACAACAAAAAAAAGGATATCGGTTTTTTATTTCTTAATAATATTAATAATTACATCCGTCATACTCGTGATTTATATAAACAATATTGTCTATGTAAACCAGCTTTCCGTGAGCAATAATAATTTAAAGGAAGATATAAACAAGCATATTCAGTCAAATGATATATTAAGGACAGAAGCAGAAAAGCTCAGCAGTTTTGAAAGGATAAAAGTTATTGCAGGGGAAAAGTTTAATCTTTCATACAAAGAGAACTCAATAGAAGAAAAGAATAATATAACAGTAAGGAAATCACAATTGAAATAACTTTACATTTTGCAGTTTAAATTTTATAAAAATCCGGACAAGCAATTAATCCAGAGGAGAAAGATTAATTTTTTCTTTCTGATATTCTTTGGAATGTTCAGCATGATATTGCTTAAGCTTATTAATGTCCAGATTATTGAATCCGAGAAATATAAAATTGCAGCGCGCAAGCAGTATGAGAACAAGATAATACTTTCCCCATACAGAGGCTTGATTTATGACAGGAATATGAATGTCCTTGTGTCCAATTCTTTTGAATATTCGTTTGCAGCCGATCCTAACATGGTAGATAAACCGGAGGAAGCAGCCGAAATATTTTCAAAGACTTTCGGTAAAAGTAAAGAAGAATATTTATCCAAACTCAATACACAAAATACTTCGTTCGTTTACCTTGAGCGCAGAGTGGATGCATCTAAAGTTAACGGGCTGGATACATTGAACATCAGCGGTATAATAGTTTTAAAAGAACCGAAAAGAGTTTACAACTATGGTTCGCTTGCTTCTCAGGTTCTTGGGTTTACAAATATAGATAACAAGGGACAGACAGGTGTTGAACTTTCTCTCGAGGATGAATTATCGGGTAAGGAAGGATTTATAATTATGCAGAGAGACGGAAAAGGAAACAACAGACCTTCGCTTGAGCTTCCTCGCAAAGACTGTGAAAACGGAAACAACATTGTCCTGACTCTCGACATAAACATACAAAGGTTTGCTGAAGAGGAGCTTGCCGAAGGCGTGAAAAATAATAATGCAGACGGAGGAAAAGTTATTGTGCAGTCTGTCAAAACAGGTGAAGTACTGGCCATGTCTTCATACCCCACATTTGATCCGAATAGTATTTCAATAGCCGACACAATCGGAATGAAGAATTCTGTTATCTCTGATGTTTATGAGCCGGGTTCTACATTTAAAATTGTAACTGCGGCTGCATCATTAGAAGAAAAAATAGAAAGCAAGAATTCCATAATATCTACACAAAGTATTACGGACATAAAAGGATTAAATATTACAGACGTTCACGGCGCAGCGAGCATGACCTTTCAGCAGGTTATAGAGGAGTCAAGCAATGTTGGGTTCAGCAGGATTTCATTAAAACTCGGCGCGGAAAGATTCTATAAATATGCGCGGGATTTTGGATTTGGAATTTACAGCGGGATAGAACTTCCGGGTGAGAATAAAGGAATTCTCAAGAGACCAATTGATTTCTCCGGAGTTTCTCTTCCTTATATGTCAATTGGATACGAGGTGCTCGTCAATGCAATGCAGCTTTCAAATGCTTATGCAACAATAGCAAATGACGGAATGATGATGAAAACATTCATTGTAAAAAGAGAATTCGGCTCCGACGGCAAGAGTATTTTAGAAAACAGACCTACACAGGTAAGACAGGTTGTTTCGGAAAATACGGCTAAGAATTTAACTATGCTTTTTACAGGGGTTGTCGAAAGAGGAACAGGCACGGATGCGAAGATAGAAGGCGTGAGTGTCGCCGGCAAAACCGGAACAGCACAAAGGATTGTAAACGGAGAGTACTCAAGTAATTCACACAATTCTTCTTTTGTTGGTTATTTCCCCGCTGAAAATCCTCAGATTATAATTACTGTAATTTTAAATAATCCAAAATCCGGGGAATACTATGGAGGAAAAGTCGCCGCGCCGGTTTTTCAAAAAATCGCGTCTAGGATAATTAATTTTGTCGGGACAACAAATATTTCAACGCAGGATTTTGTTAATGTAAATTTTTCACAGGACAAAACTAACTCAGGTCCGAAAAATGAGCAGGATGATCAGAAAATTTTAATTCCCAATCTTATCAATGTAAGACTTGAAGATGCTAAGGATATTCTGAATGAAAATAGGCTGAGTTTCGAAATTGTCGGAACAAACACTGATGACAAGAATATTAATGCGGCAAAGTTTGTCGAGTCTCAGTTTCCTCTTCCAAACGAACGCGTGTCCGTTAATGATAATATCAAAGTTAAATTAGTGGTGAAAAATAATCCGGTAAGCAATGACAGACTTTCAGAAGTGCCGTCGGTAAAGGATTTGAGCCTGCGGAAAGCAATTAATGTGTTGCTGTCTGACGGATTTGAAGTGGAGATAAACGGAAGCGGTAAAATTATCGGGCAGTCTCCTTTATCCGGCTCTAAGGAGCTTCCCAAATCGAAAATAATTCTTTATTGTAAAAACCAATAATGAAAATTTCAGAAATACTGAACAGGAGTAATTTAAAAACGGATTTCGGTAATTCAAAAGATTTTGAAGTTACCGGATTGACATATGATTCGAGAAAAGTAAAACCGGGTAATATTTTTTTTGCAATTAAGGGATTGAAGGATGACGGTAATAAGTATGTTGAGGAAGCAATTAATAAAGGCGCGGTTTTGATTTTTTCAGAAGATGAACTAAACGGCAATAAAAATTCAAAAGTCATCAGCTTCAAAGTAAACGGGATAAGAAGGCTCATGGCAAGAATAAGCGGAATTTATTTCAATGATCCTTCAGCAAATCTAAGACTGATTGGCATCACCGGAACAAACGGCAAGACCACTACATCTTACCTGATAAAATCTTTTTTAGAAGATGCCGGATATAAAGTAGGACTGATTGGAACAATAGACTATCAAATCGGGGACATAAAAACGGATTCGACACTGACGACACCGGATTCAATTGAGCTAAACATGATGCTTGACAAGATGTGTAAGTCTGAAATAAAATATTGTGTAATGGAAGTATCTTCAATCTCACTGAAGATGGACAGGGTTTACGGATTGAATTTTGATACTGCAATCTTTTCAAACCTTACAAGTGAACATCTGGATTTTCATGAAAATATGGAGAATTATTTCGCAGCTAAAAAAATTTTATTTGATGACCTGTCGGAGAGTAGCCATGCAATATCAAACAAAGATGATATTTATGGCGAACAAATTTTAAAAGACACTAAAGCAGGGAAATTTTTCTATTCGGTTAAGGACGAAAGTAATTTAAAATCATTCAATGAAAAGCTTTCATTAAACGGAGTAACATTTGATGTGAAGTGGGACGGAAAGACATATAGTTTAAAGTCCGGGCTTTCGGGAAAGTTTAACATTTACAATATTCTCGCATCGGTCTCGGCAGTCTTGCAATATGACATTAATATGGATTCGGTCAGGAGGTCGCTTTTAAATTTTCGCGAAGTGAACGGGAGATTCAATAAAATAAAATTGCCAAACGGAGCTATTGCCGTTGTAGATTATTCACACACATCCGACTCACTCAGGAATGCAATTGAATCCGCGCGTGAGATTGTAAACGAGGAAAAAAAGAAGGCAAGAGTAATAACAATTTTCGGATGCGGGGGCAACAAGGACAGGACGAAGAGACCGGTTATGGGTGAGTATGCAACGAGATTATCCGACTATTCAATCATTACTTCTGATAATCCAAGATTCGAAAACCCGATGGATATTATTGATGAAATCATTACGGGAATAAAATCAAAAAATAATTTCGAGGTAATAGAAAATCGTGATGAAGCTATTAAAAGAGGAATTGAAATATCAAAGGAAGGCGATATAATTCTGATTTGCGGAAAGGGACACGAGACATATCAGGAAACAGCCGGAGTGAAAAATTATTTCAATGATAAGGAAGTAGTAGGAAAATATTCTGACATGGCGAAGTGAATTATGCTTGGAGCAGATGAACTTATTTCAGTCGGGCATATTAATAAAATAAATTTTAACAGACTAAAGAAAAGCAAGTTCCAAGGTGTCTCGATTGATTCGAGAATGATAAGCAAAGATGAAATATTTTTTGCAATAAAAGGAGAAAGGACTGACGGTCATAATTACCTGGAAGATGTTTTTAAAAGGGGAGTTCGGATAGCCGTAGTAGAGGACCGGTGGTATGAGAAGAATAAAAGAAAGTTTCCAGACGGAATTTTTCTGACAGTAAAGGATCCAATTTTCGCATTAGGTGAGTTTGCAAAAAAGCATAAGAATAATTTTAATGTGCCGGTTTTATGTATCGGCGGAAGCAACGGAAAGACGACGACCAAGGATTTGACTGCTGCAGTTCTTTCACAGAAATACAACGTGCTTAAGACAGAAGGTAATTTCAATAATCATATAGGATTGCCGCTGACCTTACTTAGAATGAATGAGCATCACAGCTTTTGTGTACTGGAGGTTGGATGCAATCACTTTAATGAGATAAAGTATTTATGCGGGATAGCCGAGCCGGATTTTGGATTGGTAACCAATATAGGGAAAGAGCATCTCGAATTTTTTAAGAGTCTTAAAGGAGTGGCGAAAGCTGAGTTTGAATTGTTTGATTATCTGAACTCAAAAAATGGTGCAACAATTTTTTTAAATACTGACGATATTTTCATAAAAGAATATTCAAGGAGAATTAACCATGAAAAAAAATTTACTTATTCTTACAAGTTTAACACGGCTGTCAAAGGAAGATTTAAGGGTTATAATAAAAATTTTGAACCCGAAATTAAAATCAGATTTGGCAAAAAAGAATTCGAAACATATATCTCAACGTTCGGTAAACACTCGGTTTATAACGGGTTAGCGGCTGCTGCAGCCGGTCTT
>JBBRTN010000069.1:0-7609 GCA_038244395.1 Ignavibacteria bacterium | reverse complement strand
TTTTTTTTAAATTTTTCTTAATTAATGAAAAATAAATAAATTCTTTTTAGTAAAAAGTTTTTTTAATTTGAAAGATGAATTTTACGTCATTAAAAGAAAAAAATAGCGATACGTATGCAGAAATAAATTTAAACGAACTTAAAAATAATTTTGAACTCATAAGAAGACACGCTGACAGAAAATCCGGTCAGGGAAGTAAAATAAAAGTCTGCGCAATCGTAAAAGCAAACGCATACGGACATGGCATGAATGAAGCGGGAGCAGCGCTGGCGCGGTTTGGCGCCGATTATCTCGGGACAGCCGATTACTCAGAGTCAATTGTTTTAGCAGACCATATAAGTAAATATTCAAAGAAGAAAATTCCGGTTCTTTGTCTTGGAGTGCTCACTGAAACCGGGTTTGCTGATGAAGTCATCTCAAGAAATATCGAAGTAACAATAGCCGACATTAACTCTGCTATAATGCTTAATGATTTTGCAAAGACACAAAATAAAAAAGTGAATATACAGATACAGGTTGACTCAGGCATTAACAGAATTGGCTTCCGGATTAACGATGCATTCGAAGCAGTGAGAAAAATCAGCAGGCTGAGCAATCTGAATATAAAAGGTATTTATTCACACTTCGCTACCAGCGAAAAAGCCGGTAATTTTTATGCATTGAAGCAGTTAACAGAATTTAAATCCATAGTAAGGGAGCTTGAGCATAACATATTGAGCTTTGAATTCAGGCATATAAGCAACACTGGGGGAATCCTGAACTTTCATGACCCCTTTTTTAATATGATCAGACCCGGAATTTCTCTTTACGGATATTATCCTGACAGGAAAAAAGTGACAGAGGATATCGGGATAAAACCCGTAATGACACTTAAATCAAAGGTAAGTTTTATCAAGGAGCTTGAAAAAAACAGAAGCATTTCATACGGAAGAAAGTATTTTACAAAATCAAAAACAAAAATTGCCTCAATTCCTGTCGGGTATGGTGACGGTTACTCGAGGCTTCTTACTAATAAGGCAAAAGTATTTATCGGGGGAAAATTATACAGGATCTCGGGAACTGTCTGTATGGATTGGGTAATGGCAGACCTCGGAATAAAATCAGATGTAAAGGTTAATGATGAAGTAATATTGTTCGGGAAGGAATATCCTGCATACCATCTGTCTGAAATAATCGGGACGATTCCTTATGAAATAACATGCAACATTTCTTCAAGAGTCCGGAGAATTTATACGGAAAGTTAAAAAAATTATTTTATGTACGAAAAAATAAAAACGGACTACCTGAAATTTATTTTTCATAAAACCAATGTTGACTTAACGCGTTATAACATCAGCGGTCCTGATAAAGAATTCATAAACGGTTTCTTTGAAAGAATAATATCTTCGGAAAATCTCCCGAGAGATCTTTATATAATTTCTCAGATCAAAGAACTGAAAAACATAGGTAAATATTTCATCTACATATTAAAAAAAATCGAAGACAAAGTGATAGACTTTGACAACCTTTCCCAGAACCTGAATTCAGATGCCGAGTTTATAGAAAATGAAATCTTAAATTACCTTTCCAATCCCAAGCTTAGAGATATAATTGAGCATAAATACGAGCAGGATAATGATGCAGGGCAAGACCGGATTAATGAAGAGTATAAAGATAAGGAGAATAACAGGACCAGCTCTTTTGAAGAGACCGGAACAGAAGAGGATGCATTAATGACTTCGAAAAATATTACTGAAGAAGCCGAAGAAGAAAAAGACCTGACAAGCTTCAGAGAAAACTATCTTGATAAAAAAAACTATCTCGAGCTGATTCAGTCCGAAGAGACGAGCGATGAAAATGTTTTTCAGCTTCCGACAACAGAAGGCGGGGATTCCCCCGGTGACCCGTTTGAACTTCCGGCAACTGAAGGTGAAAAAATTTCTGAAGGAGAAACAGAAGGAGAAGCAGAAGAAGAAACAGAAGAAGAAAAGTTACTATCATTAAATGAGCAGGATAATAAAAATGAAAAAGATGCCTTTGAAAAAACAGAAGAAGAATTCACGGAAGACACCGGTAGTTCATTTTCAATAAAAGGAAAAGTTACTGAAGTAATAGCAGGAAAAAGTGAAGATGAAATTTTTGACAGGACACTTTTTGATAATAATGAAGAGACGAAGAATGAGAATGATAATGAGTCCATTAATGAAAGTGAAGAAAGTGAGGAAAGCGCCGGAGATGGTATTGTCAGAAATGAAGACGAATCTTATGATGCGGAAAATACCGAAGAAATAAATTTTGATCCAGCAGAAGAGGAGAGGGAGATAGGGAAAATCCGTCTCAGCGATGAGATTGCCGGGGAGATAACCACATACGAAGAAGAACAAAAAAACCGAACATCCGAAGAAAATATTTTTGAAGAAGAAGAGTCGGTGGTCGTGGAACCCCCTGCCAATGAGGGATTTCTCGAATACGAAAATCAGATTAAAGAGAAAAACATTTATCTGAATGAGGAGTTTGAAAGCATGATAAATATTTTAGATGTGAAGCCTTCAAATGATGAAGAAAGAACGAGGATTATAAAAAATATACTGAGCTCTAGCACTCAACTCGAAAAAATCTCAAGAGACATGTCTCTTGAAATTATATCAAACATTTACCAGACAATAACTCTTTCATTCGAAAAAATATCAGAGGGTAAGTATGATATATCCCAAAGCACTTTAAATTTATTTAAGAACGGACTGTCACTCGTACTTAGCCTGATTAATGGCGATGATTACTTCGGCTATAAGGATATTTTGAAATCGATAGAGAACATCAGGAATGCTTTGATTGAGGAGAAGGAAAAGAGAGAGCATTATATGAGGCAGAAACAGGAAAAATCAGAACAGGAAAAAAGATTAAGCCTGAAGTATCCGGATGATGAACAGAGAATAAGAATAACAGCGGTAAAGAAATTAATAAAGGAAACAGAAGTTAACTTTAACAACATTGATAAGATTTCCGGTGAATACCAGATATACGAAGCCTTGAGGAGCTTGTCGGGCAGCCTTAACAACTTTAAGGAAATAGTAAAGCTATCAAAGGAATTACAGATGAAGAAATTAGTCCAGCTCTCGGAAGCAAGCTATATCTTCGTAAAGTTCCTTCAAAACTATCGTATCAATCCGGTAACAACGGAGATAAAAGAAATTTTCGGATATATTATTTATAATTTAAAATCGGTAGTTGTCGAAAAAGAAGTCACGGATATTGATCTTTTCATTTCATACCTGAATGATCCGGTAAAAATATTTTCTAAACCGGGAAAGAAAAAAAATTAATTTATTAATCTAATTAATATATGGAAATGAATAATTATGCTGTTATCATGGCAGGAGGAGTCGGGACGAGGTTCTGGCCAAAGGGCACTATAAAATTACCGAAACAATTCTTAAAGATCGCAAACGACAGTGACACTATGCTTCAGCAGGCATACAAGAGGCTGGAGAATTTATTTAACGATTCTAAGATTTTTGTTGTGACGAATATTATATACAAAAATGAAGTAAAGAAACAGCTTCCAAAAATTCCGGATGAAAATATTATTTGCGAGCCGATGGGCAGAAACACCGCGCCCTGTATAGGATTGTCATGTTTGTTCATTAACCAGTTTGAACCGCAGGCTAATGTGCTCGTTGTTGCAGCCGACCATCTGATAAGCGATGAGAGTGAGTTTCGACGTGTCATCAAGACGGGGCTGAAGTTTGTGAATGATAACGGCGGGATAGTTACTCTTGGTATTCATCCTACTATGCCGGAAACCGGTTACGGTTATATTCAATATGATGCCGACAAAATTGCAGAAGTCAATTTTGAAATAAACGGAGAGAGCAAGATTGAAAAAGTTTACAAAGTAAAAACATTTGCCGAGAAGCCGAACCTTGAAGTAGCAAAAGCATTTCTTGAAAGCGGAGATTTTTTGTGGAACAGCGGTATGTTTATTTTCAGGACTGATACAATGATGGAAGAGATTAAAAGGTTTATGCCCGATTTATATGAATCTCTTGAAAGGCTGTCCGGGAGTTTGTTGTCAAATGATTTTCCGAGGCAGCTGGAAAAGGAATACTCTAAACTCAAAAGCATTTCTATTGACTATGGTATAATGGAAAAAGCCAAAGATGTTTTTATTATCAGAAGCAATTTCGGATGGAACGATGTAGGAGCCTGGGACGAAGTCTATAACATTAAAGAAAAAGATCCGGACGGAAATGTCAGGCAGGGAAGAACGGTTACAATCAACTCGAAGAACTGCCTTATTATAAATGACCAGAAAATAGTGGCAACTATCGGTGTGGAAGACCTGATAATTATAAATTCCGAAAACGGTTTACTCATATGCAAAAGAGGAGAAGCTCAGTCTGTAAAAGAGGTAGTAGATTACTTAAGGAGAAAAGGTCTGGACCAGTTCTTATAGTTTTAAATTAATTTTAAATATAAAATTGACAATAAAAAAAATGGAGCTAGCTCATATCGGAATTGCCGTTAAGTCTTTAAAGGATTCTGTTCCGGTATTTGAAAAAATATTCAATGTAAAAGCAACTGAAGCTGAATTTGTAGAAGACCAAAAAGTGAATGTAAGAAAACTACATCTGGCAAACTGCGATATTGAGCTGCTTGAAGCAACGGCACCCGATTCGCCCGTCGCAAAATTCATAGAGAAAAAAGGCGAGGGAATTCATCACCTGTCTTTTGGAGTTGATAATATTAAATCTTCACTGGACAAAATAAGGAACGAAGGAATTAAATTAATAAATGAATCACCCGTGACGGGAGCGGATGAAATGTTAGTCGCATTTCTTCATCCCAAGTCGACGAATAATGTACTTATAGAATTAACACAAGATCAGAAATAATGAGCCTTAATATTTTCAAACAAAAGAACTGATATCCATTAAAAAAAAGTAAATATGAACGAATGCACGAGGACATTGAAAATATCGAATCAGATAAAGAACCCGGCACAATAACATCTCTCGAAGATAAATTAAAAAACCTTCCGGTAACCCCCGGCGTTTATCAATTCAAGGATTCAAACGGCAGAACGCTTTATATAGGAAAAGCGAAAGTCCTGCGAAATCGTGTCAGGCAGTATTTTCAGGTGAAGCCTGTATCAGGTATACTCACTGCGATGATAAACAAAATCACCGACCTTGAGATTATTACAACCGACAATGAGGTTGAAGCCCTTATACTCGAGCAAAACCTGATTAAAACACAGAAGCCGAGGTACAATATAAATTTAAAAGACGATAAATCTTTTCCTTACATTGTAATAACCAACGAACAGTTTCCGAGGGTTTTTCCGACGAGAAAAAAACGCTCGGACGGCTCGAGGTATTTCGGACCATACACTGACGTAAAGAATATGCGCTTCGCGTTAAAAACAGTAAGAGATATCTTCATGATCCGTTCATGCAGTCTGCATCTCACGGAGGAAACGATTGCCCAAAATAAATTCAAAGTATGTCTTGATTATCATATTCACAAGTGTGAAGGTCCGTGCGTGGGATTGGTTTTGAAGAAAGAGTATAATGAAATGATAGATGAAATTGCAAAGCTGCTTAACGGAAAAACGAAGACACTTGTAAAAGACCTTACGGAAAAAATGAATAAATATTCTGAAGACATGCAATTCGAAAAAGCTGCGAGCACACGGGATAAAATCGAAGCTGTCGAGGTGTATTCATCAAAACAAAAAATGGTGGATGACGAGATAATTGACAGGGATATTTTTGCATTTGACAGGATAGAAAATGACAGCTGCGGAATGATACTGAAAATAAGAGACGGAAAGGTTGTAGGAAAGTCACATTACTTCATGAATAATGTGATTGGAAAATCCGATTCGGAAATTCTCGAAAATCTTGTTACGAATTATTATTCCAAAAATGATTTTATCCCGGATGAAATCTACCTGATGAATGAACTCGAAGATGAATTAACAGTCAAAGAGTGGCTTGAGAAAAGAAAGCAAGGAAAGGTAGAGTTTATAATCCCTAAGATTGGAGATAAGTATAAGCTGGTTTTTATGGTGAAAAAAAATGCAAGGCTTATGCTTGATGAGCTCATTCTCACAAAAATGAAACGTGAATTCATACCTCCTTCAGTCGAGTCGCTGAAAAAAGATTTGCATCTGCCTCGTCTCCCGAAACGAATTGAATGTTTCGACATATCTCATATACAGGGCACCGACACTGTGGCTTCGATGGTTGTTTTCTTTGACGGGAAGCCGAGGAAATCCGATTACAGAAAATTTAAAATCAATTCAGTATCAGGCGAAACAGGGATGCCCGATGATTTTCTCTCTATGCGTGAAGTGATTTACAGAAGATTTAAAAGAATAGCCGAAAGAAAATTAATCCTCGGGAAAGATGAGAGGAATGAGAATGAAAGCGAGAATCTGAATATGAATACAGACGAGAGTTTTGATTCCATTCCTGATTTAATAATTATTGATGGAGGAAAGGGACAGCTTTCGTCCGCGGTAAAAGTGCTTGATGACCTTCAGATAAAAGAGGTGAGTATTATCGGATTGGCGAAGCGTCTCGAAGAAGTTTATTTTCCAAATGAATCCGATCCGCAGAATATTCCGAAGACTTCAGGAGGATTAAAACTCTTACAGAGAATAAGAGATGAAGCTCACAGGTTTGCAATAACCTATCACAGAAGCCTTCGGGATAAACGAACATTCACTACCGAGCTCACGGAGATAGAAGGGATAGGTGAAAAAAAAGCACAGAAGCTTTTGATAGAATTCGGCTCTGTGGAAAATATAAAAGAAATTTTGAAAAATAATTACAACATTATTGAGAAGTCAGCGGGGAAAAAAGTGGCATCGAAGCTGAAGGAATGGTTTGGGATTGTTGGGATTGATAATGATTAGAAATCTTTAGAAATCTTTAGTCTTTAATATTCTTTAGATTGAAGATTTCATAACTATTTTTTATTTTATTAAAAACATAATCTATGAAAACTACTTACCGCTCTCTGATAACCTGTCCTGTTTGTAAATTTCAAAGAGAAGAACAAATGGCTTTGAATTCATGCCTTTGGTTTTATGAATGCAGAAATTGTAAAACACTGATTAAACCTAAGCCCGGAGATTGCTGTGTGTTCTGCAGTTACGGCTCTGTCAAATGTCCGCCGGTACAGCTGCACGGCTCGTGCTGTTAAACAATTTTATCCTTCATTATGGAACACAAATATGTCATTGACCGGCTCTCACAAAACAGAAATATTTTCAGAGATTTATTATCCGGAGTTTCAGAGAATGAATACGTTTGGAGACCGGGTCCTGGAAAATGGTGTCTGCTGGAAATTGTTTGTCATTTGTACGATGAGGAACAATATGACTTCAGAGCCAGGACAAAACACACATTGGATAATCTAAAAACAAATCCTCCCGCAATCCATCCCGATGACTGGGTGAAGAGTAAAAAATACATGGAGCAGGACTATGAAGAAATGCTTAATATATTTTTAGACGAAAGAAAAAAATCGGTTGAATGGCTGAATGGTTTAGAAAAGCCGGGCTGGAAAAATGAATATATTCATCCTGAATTCGGAGGCACATCAGCTGAGCTTTTTC
>JBBRTN010000068.1:0-7660 GCA_038244395.1 Ignavibacteria bacterium | reverse complement strand
CTGAATGACGTCATCCGCACGAGAATCTATGTGACAGATATTTCGAAATGGGAAGAAATAGGAAAAGCTCACGCAGAATTTTTTAAAGAAATAAAGCCGGTGACTTCAATGGTGGAAGTGAGAAGGTTAATAGTTGACGGAATGATGGTGGAGATAGAGGCAGAGGCGGAATTAGATTAAAAATCTGGAAGGCATTCTAGAAAAATTATCTAAAATTATCATAGATATTATAAATTAACTACGCTAAGTTAAAAAATAAAAAAAGGTTTCAAAAAAATATAAATCAGGAGGAAATAAAAAATGTTACAGTCATTTAATTTCAAAAACTGGATTGAAGAAAACAGGCATCTTCTAAAGCCGCCTGTAGGTAACAAATGTATGGTAGACGGGGATTTAATCGTTATGGTCGTAGGCGGTCCGAATGCACGCAAGGATTATCATTACGAAGACGGAGCAGAATTTTTTTACCAGATTGAAGGCGATATAACTGTAAAGGTTATCGAAAACGGAAAACCAAAAGATGTTAATATAAAAGAAGGGGAAATGTTTTACCTTCCTCCTAATGTCCCGCATTCTCCGCAGCGTCCGGCAAATACAATCGGTCTTGTGATAGAAAGAAAGAGAGAAGAAAAGGAGCTCGACGCTTTTCAATGGTATTGTGAGAACTGCGGCAACAAGCTTTATGAAGAGTTTGTAAAGCTGACTGATATAGCAACACAGCTTCCGCCTATATTCGAAAAATTCTGGAATGATAAAGATAAAAGAACCTGTAAGAATTGCGGAACGGTTTTAGAAAAGCCGCAGACAGGAAAGTAAAACTTAAAATGAAGATTGACATTCACACACACATTCTCCCTGAAAACTGGTCTGACCTTAAGGAAAAATACGGATACGGCGGATTTGTAAGACTGGAACATTATCAGCCATGCTGTGCGAGGATGATGATTGACGGTAAATTTTTCCGTGAGATTCAAAGCAACTGTTGGGATCCGAATGAAAGAATCAAAGACTGCAATCATTCTAAAGTAGATTTACAGGTTTTGTCCACAGTTCCTGTAATGTTCAGCTACTGGGCGAAACCGGAAGACACATTTGACCTTTCGAGATTTCTAAATGATCATATTACCTCAGTCATAAATGATTTTCCTACAAGATTTATTGGACTCGGAACTCTGCCGATGCAGTCTCCGGATTTAGCTGTCAAAGAACTTGAACGCTGTATTAAAGATTTAAAGCTTTCCGGAATAGAGATAGGCTCTCATATTAATGAATGGAACCTTGATAATGAAAATTTATTTCCGGTATTCGAAGCCGCAGAAGAATTGGGCGCGGTAATTTTCGTTCACCCGTGGGAAATGATGGGCAAGGAGAAGATGCCTAAATACTGGCTTCCCTGGCTTGTCGGAATGCCTGCTGAGACTTCACTTGCAATTTGCTCAATGATTTTCGGAGGAGTATTTGAAAAGTTCAAAAAACTTAAAGTATGTTTCTCACACGGAGGCGGCTCGTTTCCTTTTACTCTGGGAAGAATAGAGCACGGATTTAATGTTCGCCCGGACCTTGTTGCGACGGATAATAAAGTTAATCCCAGGAATTATATCGGGAAATTTTATCTTGACTCGCTTGTTCATGACAGCCTTGCTTTAAAATACCTCGTTGATCTCATGGGAGTGGAAAAAATTATGCTTGGGTCGGATTACCCATTTCCGCTTGGCGAGAGTCATCCGGGAAAGCTGATTGAAAAAGTTTACTTTGATAATGAAGAGCTTAAGGAAAGATTAATGTGGAAAAATGCAGTTGAGTTTTTCGGTCTGCATAATTATAAATTACAAATAAAAAATAATCCTACCTAACAATTCTTTTGATTAATCAAAACTATTTCCCTCTTACTTAATAATAAAAATAATAAAGTAAAATTTTCAAAAAAAGAACCGGATGTACCTGACTTCTCCCTGAATATTTTACTTCTTCTCAAAAGGGTTGCTTGCCCAGACTGTCACTTCCGGAATCATTCCTCTGTCATCCATTGAAAGCATTGACATAATCGTATGGGCGATCTCATCGCTTGTAAGTTTGTTAGCAACTTCATCCCGTTCTTTCCGGTCTTTATTTGCAAATGCCGTGGTGACTTCGCTGGGATTGACCTGCATCACGCGTATATTGAACGGACGAAGTTCAGCCTGCCAGCATTCGGTCATGCTCCTCAGAGCAAATTTAGAAGATGAGTAAACCGAACCCCGTGCGAAGCCTTTTAAAGCTGCTGTCGAAGCCACATTAATTATGTTTCCGTGATTTTGCTTTTTAAAAATTGCCGCTGCTTTTTTTGCCATCAGTGCTGCTCCGAATACATTTACAGAATAAACTTTCATAAACGCATCAAGCGTAATTTCTTCAAGCGTGGGAAATTCTCCTATACCCGCGTTGTTAACAAGGCAGTCAAGTCCGCCGAACTTGCCGAGAAAAATTTTATATGTTTCCTCAATATCACTTTCAACGGAAACATCTGTATGAATTGCAAACGCTCCAATTTCATCAGAGGCTTTAATTAATTTATCCTTATCTCTTCCGGTTATGGCAACCGAAGCGCCGTTTTCCGCCAACAGTTTTGCTGCGGCTTTCCCTATTCCCGAACTTCCCCCTGTAATGAGGATTTTTGAACCTTTAATTTCCATGCGACATAATTTTTAATTACTGCAAAATGCATTTTAAAAATGTTTGTTACAATTTAAAACTGTTATGATATAGACCATTCACTATTCACAAACGGACAGTTTAGGCTTAGCATAAAAATATTGATAGTTTAAATTAATTACAAATTTTATATTGAAAGTTAGAAATTTAATTTTTAATCAGACGTTAAATGAAAAATTTGTTACTGATGCTTCAGGAAGTCGCATATAATCTTCACTGGTCATGGAGTAAGGAAACCGTAGAACTTTTTAACGAGATCAATCCGGAGTTCTGGGATTGGTCGGAGCATAACCCTGTAAAATTGTTGAGTGAAATAAGTCAGAGTTATCTTGAGTTTATTATTGAGAAAAAAAATCTTGGCGCCAGGATTATTAATATATATTCGGACTACAAGGATTACTTAAGCAGAAAGACTTTTTTTGATGAAAAGTATTTTAAGCCTGACGGACCTATCGTGGCATATTTTTCTGCGGAATACGGACTCACTGAATGCCTTAAAACTTATTCCGGAGGACTCGGCGTGTTATCGGGCGATCATTTGAAATCTTCTTCAGACCTTGGAATTCCTCTTGTCGGCATAGGGCTCGCTTATTTCTACGGATTCTTTAAACAACTTATAAACAGCGACGGGTGGCAGACGGAAAATTACCAGATAAATGATTTTAAGAATTTACCGATTTATCTTTTACGTGATGAAGACTATTTGCCTGTGAAAGTCTCAGTAAACTTTCCTAACAGAACAATTTGGATGCAGGTGTGGATAGCGCAGGTGGGAAGGGTAAAACTTTTTTTACTGGATACATCGATTGCGGAAAACTCTGTCGAGGACAGGCGAATCACCGACATACTTTACGGAGGGGATAATGAAAAAAGAATTTGTCAGGAGATAATACTGGGAATCGGCGGAATAAGACTGCTCGAAAAACTTAAATATGACATCAAAGCCTATCATCTGAATGAAGGTCATTCGGCGTTTCTCTGTTTTGAGAGAATAAAAAACAAAATGAATAAAATGAATATCTCCTATGATGAAGCAAAGAACCTGTGTTATTACTCAAACATTTTTACGACACATACTCCTGTGCCCGCCGGGATTGATATTTTCACAAAGGACCTTTTCACAAAATATTTTAAATCGTATGCTGAAAATGAGATCGGGATCAGCGTTGATAAGCTTTTTCTTGAAGGGGACTTAAACCGTGATGACGTTAACAACAACCAGTTTAATATGGCATACCTGGCAATAAACAATTCCAATTTCATTAATGGAGTCAGTAAACTTCACGGTGAGGTTTCGAGGAAAATGTGGAAGCTTCCGCCGACCCGCACTGACATTGATTACATCACCAACGGAATTCATACTCCGAGCTATGTCTCAAAATTCACAGACAATTTACTCAATGAGCATTTTTCCAAGAACTGGGTGTATGATGAAAGCACATGGCAGAGGATTAATGAAATCTCCGATGAAGAAATCTGGGCGCTCAGGTTATTAAATAAATACAGGCTTATAACTTTTTGCCGTGAAAGGATAAAGGAGAAATGGATTTTTCTCGGCGCTGACAAGGATAAACTGAAGGAAGTAGAAAGTATTTTAGATACGAACGCTCTTACAATCGGCTTTGCGAGAAGGTTTGCTACATATAAAAGGGGAACACTTATTTTCCGTGATATTGAAAGATTAAAAAAAATTGTAAAGAACAGCGCGATGCCGGTACAGTTTATCTTTTCCGGAAAAGCCCATCCGAAGGATGAAGGAGGAAAGAATTTAATTTCGGAAATAATTTCCTATACACGCGACGAAGACCTCCTGCATAAAGTAGTCTTCCTGGATAATTACGACATTAACATTGCGAGGCACCTGGTGGAAGGCTGTGATATCTGGCTTAATAATCCGCGCAGACCTCTCGAAGCTTCCGGTACAAGCGGGATGAAAATAATCGCTAACGGGGGACTGAACTTCAGCATTCTTGATGGCTGGTGGGACGAGGGTTATTCTCCTGAAAACGGATGGAAGATACTCACCATCACAGATGAAAACATTCCGGTTGAAGAAAGAGATTCATTGGAAGCAAAGAGTCTGTATGATACACTTGAAAATGAAATCATACCAATGTTTTATTTAAGAAATCAAAAAGGAATTCCTGAACAATGGATAGGAAAAATTAAATCATCCATTAAAAATCTTGCAGGGTATTTCAGCACAAACAGGATGGTAAAGCAATATTGCGAGAAGTTTTATATGAAAGTTAAGTAATTAATATTTTTTTTTATGTGGAAAAATTATATTTTACTTAAAGCTAATAATAAGGTTCAATATTAATTATTCTAAATTTGCATCCGAAGGGAAAATAATTCAAAAAATTTTATTAATTTAAAGAAAGAAGTAATGAAAAAATTTAATTACAAAACAAAATCCTTAATCTTTATGATTATAGTTTTGGTATCATTTTTTGGGTTTTCAGATTCTTATTCCCAGATTAACGCGGGCGGTGTGCCGATGAGTTCATTAATGCAGCTTAGTCCTGATTTTAATTCCGTGACACTTCCGGCTGTGGATACAAAAAGAGCAATCGAAGAAGATGCAGTAGTATCAAACACGGCTGACATGCCGTTTCGTTACGGACTGACGGTCGACGTTAATTTTAATCTGAGTAATTCAGGAACATGGGAAACCCTGTCAGACGGCAGCAGAATATGGAGATTAGGAATTAAATCCGATGACGCCCAGTCATTAAACTTAATTTTTAATAATTTCTATATGCCGAAAGGCGCTTATGTATTTGTCTATGATCTGAACAAGATCAAAGTAATCGGCGCATTCACGGAAATTAATAATTCCGTTGACGGACAATTTGCTACAGCCCTGATTCCGGGAAGCTACTGTATAGTTGAATATTATGAGCCGGTATATTCTGCGGGACAGGGAAGGCTAAGCATTTCCAAAGTCGTTCACGCCTACAAAGATATATCAGGCTTTAATACTTTTCTTGAACTGCCATGTAACATAAATATAAACTGCCCGGTTGGCGCTCCGTGGGTAACCCAGAAAAGGTCTGTTGCAAGAATGACATTTATTCAAGGCGGTTCCGGTTTTCTATGCACAGGTTCGTTGATAAATAATACTTTGAATAACCGAACTCCTTATTTTTTAACTGCGGAGCATTGCGCTTCGGATAATTGGGCAACACTGGTTGTGGATTTTAATTATGAAAGTCCGACATGCAACGGCGTACAGACAGGACCTACAACAAGTCTTAACGGAGCAACATTAAAAGCATCTAACTTCGACACTGACTTCAGGCTGCTTCTTTTAAACAACAGCGTACCTGCGGCAGTTAACGGATATTTTAACGGATGGGACAATTCCGGATCACAGCCTCAAAACGAAACTGCGATACACCATCCGGGAGGAGCGATAAAGAAAATTTCTGTTGACAACAATCCTGCTCAATCTGTTACCGGTTTTGGCGGAAGACTTGCAAATGGTTTCTGGCAGGTAGTCTGGGATCAGGGTATGACGGAGGGTGGTTCATCAGGCTGTCCTTTATATGATCAAAACCACAGAGTGGTCGGACAAAACCTCGGCGGCACTCCAGGACAATGTGAGAATCCTCAAAGCGTTCAAAAAGTTTTTGGAAAGTTTTCAGAATCATGGACACACGGAGGTAATACAGATAATCAATTAAAGAACTGGCTCGACCCGAATAATTCATCAGTTGCTACACTGGACGGAATAGATGATTTAACAGGCGTTGCCCCGGTTTCTGGTTTTACTTCAAATGCTCAGGACCTTCCTATCGGCGGAGGAAACGTTGACTTTTATGATCTGACAACAAACGATCCTACTTCATGGAGCTGGAGTTTCCCCGGAGCTAATCCTTCAACTTCAACACAAAGAAATCCGACTGGCATTTCTTATACAGCAACAGGAGCTTATACAGTTTCTCTTACTACATCAAATGCATTCGGCACTAACATGAAGACGATTGTAAGCTATATAAAAGTAGCGGGAGTTCCTTTAACACCGATTGTACTTCAGTCGCCTCCGGCAGCAACTACTGTAATGGTTTCTGCATCAGATCCGACTTTATATCAGTTCAGCTGGAGCTCATCTACAGTTGCTTCTTCGGTAAAATATATTTTTAAAATAAAAAAAATAGGACTGAATCCCGAGTATTCTCTGACGAGTGATGACAATGGTCTTGATTCGGCAATAAGCTTACGCAAAAGCTACCTTGACAGTCTTGCGGTAACAATGGGGTTGACTGGCGATTCGGTAAGATGCACATGGAGAGCTGCGGTAACAAACGGTCTGGATACCCTGACAGCAAGTTCATTCAGCCTTACATTAAGAAGGATTACCGTAGGTATAAATCAAATTTCTTCGATAGTTCCGGATAAGTTTAATCTCTACAATAATTATCCGAATCCTTTTAATCCGAAGACAATAATTAAATTCGACATTGCAAAGAGCCAGGCAGTGAAACTTAAAATTTACAATATGCTGGGAGAAGAAGTCGCTACATTGGTAAATCAGAATCTGACACCGGGAAGTTATTCAGTTGACTTCGACGGAAGTTCAGTCTCGAGCGGAATGTATTTTTATAGGATTGAAGTCCAGGACTTTTCCCAGACAAAGAGAATGGTGCTGATAAAATAGGAACAAAACATCTAATCAATCCCTGCTTTTAACCGGAAGCAGGGATTTTTATTTATAAGATGTCCGGTCGGAATATTAATAAAAGTTATTAATTCAGATTCAACAAACAACGCATCGAAGGGGAAAATACTACTTCCAGAGAAGATTGATGATATCGAGCGTGAAGAGATTAAATGACCTTACAGGAACTCCTCAGGAGCCGACGGACTGTTCAAATCCATATTAGGGCTTTAGGAGTGATTGGTAATTTAAAATTTGTTTCCTACATTAATTTTGCTAGCAATTTAATTAATAATTATTTAATTT
>JBBRTN010000067.1:0-7662 GCA_038244395.1 Ignavibacteria bacterium | reverse complement strand
TTTTTTTGGTCAATTGTGATTTATTTCTCTGATAATAAATTTCCCCAAGCTCGGCTCCTACTATGAATATTACAGAAAGATAGTAAATGTAAAATATACTTATTACTATCGTTGCATAAGTCCCGTAGATTTTACCGTAGTTGGCAATTTTAAGAATGTAAACTGAAAATAAATATTTCAGCGCTTCGAAGAATATTGCCGAAATGCAGGAAGAAACCAGGACTACTTTCCTGTTAAGCTTCCAATGCGGCACCAGAGCGTACAGGACATAAAATAAACAAAAGGAAATTAAAAAACCTACAATCATGGGAACAATTTTTTCGAATACAGTAAGCGTAATCATTTCCCCGAAAATTCCCTGTGAATACTCTTCGAAAATCTGAACAGCCGGTGTAATAGCCATTGACAATATGAAGAGAATAACGCTTATGATTACAAGCACAAAATCCCTCAGCTTTCCGATAAAATAATTCAGCTCTGTATTGACCTGGTAAATTCTTCTAAGCACTTCTCTCATGGAGCTGAATAATCCGCTCACAGTCCAGAATAAACCGGTCAAACCTAATGCGCCGGTAAGAAAAGTATTTGCAGTAAGTTCTTTTGTCCGTGCGGATAATTCAAAAATAAATCTGTCTCTGTATTGGCCCGGCAATGGGAGCATGTTATTCAGATAAGATACCAGCCGCTCCTGAACAGTAATACTGTCAAGATACATTCCCAGTATTGTCAGCAAAAGCAAAGTAAACGGAATTACACAAATTAAAATATTAAAGGAAATTCCCGATGACATAATCCAGATATGGTCATTATCAAATTTATCAATCAAAGCCGAGATATAATAATACAGTGTCTTGTAGATTTTTAAACCGGTAATTCTTTTAATTAATTTGTTCATCCGGTCATTCAAGTTTACCGGTTTTATTCTCAACGCTCTCTAAAAATTTTTCGTTAAAAATCAGTTCAGTCATTTTTAAAATTAAGTCGCCTGTAATAACATCTTCAGAAAGATGTTTAACCTTTTTCCTGATATAAATGTAAGCCTCCTCGCAGCCTTTACCGCTTTTGAGAGGCCGGAGAAAATCAATTCCCTGCGTGGCGCAGAGAAATTCTATCGCAATTATTTTCTTAGCGTTGTTAATAACATCATAGCATTTTCTCGTACTGACGGAACCCATTGAATTATGGTCTTCCTGATTTGCGCTTGTCGGAATTGAATCCACAGAAGCGGGATGACACAAAACTTTATTCTCACTTACGAGCGCAGCGGCTGTATATTGGGAAATCATCAGTCCTGAATTTAATCCCGCTTTGCCGGGGTCTACAAGAAACCTTGGCAGCCCGCTAAGATTTCCGTCCAGCAGTCTTGCAGTTCTTCTTTCACTGATATTACCTAGTTCGCTGATTGCTATCGCAAGGAAATCACCGGCAAGCGCAAGCGGCTCTCCGTGAAAATTTCCTCCCGCTATGTGTTCACCGCTTTCAGGGAATATAAGCGGGTTGTCAGTCACGGAATTAATTTCAATCTGAAGAATTTTCCTGCAGTAATTTATTGTATCTTTGACGGCTCCGTGTACCTGAGGCATGCATCTTAGAGAATATGCGTCCTGAACTTTCCCACAGTCTTTATGCGATTTCATTATCTCACTTCCCTGTAAAAGTTTTCGCAGGTTTTTTGCAGATGACATCTGACCTTTGTGAGGCCTCACTTTGTGCAGTCTTTCCGAAAAGGCTTTGTCTGTTCCTCTCAGGGCATCTAAAGAAAGACTGCCGGAAATATCAGCTGCTCTGGATAAATATTCTGCATCATAAACAGACTTGCAAAGATAAGCTGACATCATTTGAGTACCGTTTATCATCGCGAGACCTTCCTTTGCTGTTAGAGGAAGCGGCGCAATTTTCTTTCTCTTTAATGCTGTCCCGCTTTCGGTAATTTCATTGTCAATCTTACAATAACCTTCTCCTATAACCGCTAAGGAAAGGTGTGCCAGCGGCGCCAGATCCCCCGAACTTCCTACAGAACCCTGTGAAGGTACGAGAGGAATAATTCCTGAATTAAAAATTTTTATAAGATGATTAATCAGTTCAAGTCTGACTCCTGAATATCCTAGCGCGAGCGAATTAATCCGGAAGAGCATCATAAGGCGCACAATATAATCGGGGATATATTTTCCCACACCCGCAGAGTGAGACAGAAGCAGGTTTTTCTGTAGTGCATCTAAATCCTTTTTGGAAATCTTGACATCTTTAAACTCGCCGAAGCCTGTCGTAATCCCATATATTATTTCGTCATTGGCAATCCATTTCTCTACAAGTCTTCTTGATGAATTTATTTTATTTACAGATGACCTGCTTAATGAAATAGATTGATTTGTAATTACGATCCTTACAGAATTTTCTACGGTGAGATTATTCCCTGTAATGAGAAAATTTCTTTTTTGCATGCGGGAATATACGAATGAATAAACTTTGATTAAATGATGATAATAAGTGACTGCTAGCTGTCTCTGTTCGATACAAAACTTTTGAGATAAAAAGGGAAATCTGACCCGGAATTATTATTTTTGAATAATCGACTATTTAAAAATAAAATGGAAAGGGTCAGATTTAGGAAGTATATTAATAAAATCCAAAAATTTTCCAACCAAATTTTAATGTGACGCGTGGAATGGAGACAGTAACAAATGGATATACGACTATAGCCAACGGCCGCAATACGGAAGAAGCTCAGACAATGTGCAAACAAAGGTGGACTAGTGAAAATCTTTTTGGTAATATGAAACAAAGGATTCAATTTGAAAGCACACATATGAATGATGACGAGAAGTTAAAAAAACTAATAGAAGTGATAACCATTGCAAAATGTTTACATCTATTAGTTCTTTATTTCAATTTTTAAATTACTCTTTTGTAGATTTTTTACGATTTATCAGCATATCTGCCTTTTCCAGAATCTATGCTTTGAAACCGCATCTATAAATTCTGCGGAATTTCTATTAATTATTATTCCCTGTTCAATTAATTTCGACTCGTCGGATTTATAGTGTACTTTTAAACAGGCATCTGATTGTTGGAATAATTCAATACCCTCTCCGTTTATTCCAATTGGTTTTAAATGTTTATACGCCTGATTCAAAAACTCAAGTGCTTCAGGAGTTTTTAATAATGTATCTACACTTTGTTTTCCACCTGCAATATAGACTGCATCAAATAATACAGATGAAGCAGTTAAAAAACTTTCATCAACCTTGATATTTTTACCATCCTTACTTGTGATATTTCCCAAATGCGTTGCTACAATTACCGGAACAGTTCGTGCTCCCTTTAATGCATGAATAATTGAAGCAAATGTTTTATCATGTACTCCGTCCGTAGCCATTATGGCAATTTTTCTCGTGTCAGATTTCATTATTGTATTCTTCATACTCAGTGCCTGCGATTCTTCTAATGTTTGTCTAACATCTACAGGCTGATAGTCCTTTGGATTTGCATCGGCCGGAAAGCTTTTATTTATTGGCTTCTCAGGTGAAGGGACAATCATTCCAAGTCCTGCTCCCACTTCTTCAGCCAGGTTTGTATCCACAAGGGATAAATTACCAAGCATTCTGTTCCTAATATCATCTGATTTAAGTTTACCCAATTCAAAAGTAAGTGCATTGATAATATGATCTTTTTCAGGTTGCGACTGGCTATTAAAAAACAATTTTGCCTGGCTGAAATGATCAAAGAAACTTTTACTACGCTCCCGGACTTTTTTAGCATCAATTCTTTCTGTATAAGATGTAAATCCGCCTTCAACAGCTTTTGCCTGAAACGGACATCCGCCGCTAATAGTATTCGGGTCATAACTGGTTTTGTCTGTATTTATTGTTTGACGCATGTGTCCATCCCTTTGATTGTTATGAACTGCGGCAATAGATCTGTTAATTGGAATCTCATGAAAGTTTGGGCTTCCCAGTCTAGAGAGC
Organism: Ignavibacteria bacterium; assembly: GCA_038244395.1. GTDB lineage: Bacteria > Bacteroidota > Ignavibacteria > Tepidaquicellales > Tepidaquicellaceae > JAGPCH01. Next base: position 3,697 of record JBBRTN010000067.1, on the reverse strand, counting down.
TGTGTATCGGTGTAAGAAAATAATCTTCCCTGTAAAAGCGGATCATTTGTGAAATCAATCCCCGGCACAATATGTCCCGGATGAAAAGCGATCTGCTCTGTCTCCGCAAAATAATTATCAGGGTTTTTGTTTAATACCATCTTTCCGATTATTTCTACCGGTACGATCTCCTCTGGAATTAATTTCGTCGGATCAAGTAAATCGAAATCAAAGTTGAATTCATCTTTTTCCTCTATTATTTGTACACCTAATTCCCACTCCGGAAAATTTCTACTTTCGATATTTTCCCAAAGATCCCTGCGGTGAAAATCCGGATCTTTTCCTGAAATAATCTGGGCTTCATCCCATACTACCGAATGTACTCCCAGTAAGGGTTTCCAATGAAATTTTACAAATACCGGTTTATTTTTATCATTAATAAATCTAAAAGTATGAACACCAAATCCTTCCATCATCCTTAAACTTCGGGGTATTGCCCTGTCTGACATTACCCACATTATCATATGCATTGATTCCGGCATAAGAGAAATAAAATCCCAGAAGGTATCATGTGCAGATGCTGCCTGAGGGATTTCATTTCCCGGTTCAGGCTTTACTGCATGAATTAAATCAGGAAATTTTATGGCATCCTGAATAAAAAATACGGGCATGTTGTTACCAACTAAATCGTAAATACCTTCCTGAGTATAAAACTTAACTGAAAATCCTCTAACGTCCCTGGCAAGATCGCTCGAACCTCTTGAACCGGCTACTGTCGAAAACCTGGCAAACACGGGTGTGATTTCATTTGGGTCTTGTAAAAAATTTGCCTTTGTATATCCCTTCATTGATTTATAAACCTGAAAATATCCATGAGCTCCCGCTCCTCTTGCATGGACAATTCTTTCAGGAATTCTTTCGTGATCAAAATGAGTAATTTTTTCTCTTAAAATAAAATCTTCAAGAAGTGTTGCACCTCTCTCACCTGCCTTTAAGGAGTTTTGATTATCGTTAATTCTCAATCCCTGATTTGTAGTCAAAAATTGATCTTCCCCTGTTGCGGAATTTTGTTTCAGGTCCTTTATCTTTGAGTCATCAGAAGGAGTCTTTTTCTTTTTGTTCATAATAGTTTTTAAATAAATAATAATTTTTAATAATTATAGTAAATGATACTTAAAGTTGAGAAAAGTCTTTGAGACTTCTTCAATGTAACGAAAAGATTCAGATTTTTAAAAACGTTCTCAAGTGGAAACTATAATTGTATAACCCGAAGTCTTTTAATTGAGAATAGAATTTATGATGCTTTTTTTAAACTGGCTTTTAATTGCTCCATGATATCAGGCGATTTGGTATGAACGAGCTCGGATATTTTATGTATATGTTTCTTCCCTTTTGATTTTGCTTTGATGACTTTTAACAGAGATGCAGAATATTCATCTTTAAATTTTGAAATATTAAACTTAGTACTGTATTGATTTACTAAAGATACCGCCATCTTTAGTTCCGAAGGTTTTACACTCTTTGCACCGGGCAAACTGAATTCATCTGACTTCCTTACTTCTTCGGCAAACCTGATTTTGCTCAGTACAAGGACTTTATCAGATGGTTTTAATACAGCTAATACTTCTGCCGTACGCAGGACAAACTGTGCTATTCCTACTTTACCTGTTTCAGTTAACGCTTCCCTCAGTAAGGCATAAGCTTTAACTCCTGATTTTTCCGGCACAGCAAAATATGAATTCTCATAATATATCGTGTCAATTTCCTTTTCCTCAACAAAATTATTTACTTCAATAATCTTACTCTTTTCAGGCGCAGCATTTTCAAAATCTTCCTCATCAAGCAGTACATATTTACCATTGAGTTTATATGCCTTTCCGATATCTTCCCATTTTACTTCACGGCCTGTCTCCTCATTTACTCTTTGGAAATGTATCCTGTTCATGTTTCTCACATCTACCATGTCAAGGTCAAGTGTACTTTGCTCGGTTGCGCTGTATAGCCGCACGGGAATATTAACCAGCCCGAAACCTATAGTGCCTTTCCATATGGATTTCATGCTACTGAGTAAGTTTTTTCCGTAATTATTTTTATTAAAAAACTACTGAAAAACAAGGAAAATAATTTTGAAATATCCTTATGAATCAGAAGTCTGTGATATCCCTTCCAATAAATAATGAAATTATTTTGAAACCATTTTTATAACAAATGCTATTACTGCGACAATCGCAATAACAATTATTATTCCGACCCAGATCCCGGTCTTGAATACATCACCCAGAAATGCGCATCCGGAAATTAACATTGACATTTGGATAATGAGTACTAAGGCGGATAATTTTTTCATAAATTTATTTTTTAGGTAATTTTTTAGTGTGTCTTGATTCTGCTTCTTCAATTGAATGTGATTGCTTAAGGTCGGAATCTTTTTCACATAGTTTCACTAATTGCTCATAGTAAGCTTTAATCACTTTAAGATCTTTCTCGCTCATATCTTCGACATCAATTAATCTGTTACTGGCACCATTTGTGGAAGCTATTATTTCATTTAATTTAAGCTGAATTGCAAGTGAATCCTTGTTCTGCGCCCTTTGTATAAGAAAAACCATTAGAAAAGTAATAATGGTTGTTCCTGTATTTATTACGAGCTGCCAGGTTTCCGAGAAATTGAAAATGGGTCCGGAAGCACACCAGACAATTACTATTGATATCGCAATTATAAATGCAGTTGTACCTCCGGAAAATTTTGTTAAGAGAATTGCAACCTTCTCGAAAAAGTCTTTCTTATCCTTTTTTGCGCTTTTCGCCATCCCGCCAGCCTGTCTTTAAACTACACTGCGACCCTGGATGAGTCTTATTATTAATACCACTACTGCTATAACAAGAAGTATATGAATGAATCCTCCCATTGTATATGAAGATACCATCCCAATTAACCAGAGAACAAGCAGTATTACAAAAATTGTCCACAACATTTTTCTCTCCTTTTTTTAAATTAAAAGTTAATTAAAGTTTTTTAGAGTTAATACCGAACCATTGCTTATTTTATTACCAAACGTTTTTATGCCCTTTGTTATTGCTGATACCAGATTTGTAATGTTGAGCAAAAATCCGTTCCCTGCATCCTGGATGTTGCTTATCGTTCCTACAAGTGCAGAGCCTTTATCAATTAATTTATCTGAAACCTCTTCAATCTTTTCAAACTGATACTTTGACTTATCAACAATCATTTTAATATCATCTGTTATGATTTTCATATCCTTTATCACCGGCGTGAGTTCTTTTGATATCCCGGCAACTTCCTTTTCTATATTTGAAATTGAAAAAAGAAATTTCTTCAGGGATACAATAACATAAATTGCCATTATCGTTAATGTAATGAACAAAATAATTTGTGATATATCTACGATTAGATATAAGCTGTTATCATTCATGATTAATATCTTGGTTTATTTTGCTTGCTTCTTTCTTCTGCAGTATATTTATGCTTATCATCGGAATTCATTTTATTCCTCTCTTCAGTAAACGCATCGGCACCGGACTTCACCGCATCTTTGACTTTGGAAACTCCGTCATCAACCATATCTTTACTGCTGCTTAAAAGATTTTCCGCGCCTTTACTCACTGACTCTACACGTTTCTTCCCTTCTTCGATTAAGCTCTCAGCTTTCTTTCGTGCATCCGAAATAATCATTGATGCTTTTTCTTTTGCATTTCC
>JBBRTN010000066.1:0-7776 GCA_038244395.1 Ignavibacteria bacterium | reverse complement strand
AGCGGAAATATATATGTCACGGGATATAGCATGGATGTTTCCAATAATGATAATTGCTTAACAATAAAATATGACAGCAGCGGAAATACAATATGGGTGAAGAGAATAACTTCCTCTGAAAACATAGCAAATATCGGCTACAATCTGTTGACTGACAGCTCGCAGAATGTTTTTATAGCCGGTAGGCTTGGAGGCGGAACGTCTACTATAAAATTAGACATAAATGGAAACCTCATCTGGTATAAAATTTATCCTCAGGGAAGCGTTCTCACGACAAATTATCCAGTTATAGTTTCTGACTCAGTTTATAATATTTATGTTACAGCAACAAGTACTGCTACAGGGTTTGCAGACTATGCAGCCATAAAATATGACAGCAGCGGAAAACAGATTTATACTGTTACGTATGGTAATTCCAGTACAGGATTTGATTATGCAATTGATCTTGCAATAGATAAAACCGGAAATTTATATCTTACCGGAGAAAGCACCGGACATTCATACGACTTTGCCACCGTGAAATATTCTCCTCTGATGACAGGCATTTCAAATCCATTATCAAATCCTGAATATTACAATCTTGAACAAAATTATCCCAACCCGTTCAATCCAAAAACAATTATCAGTTATCAATTACCAAAGTCCAATTTTGTTACGCTTAAAGTTTATGACATACTTGGAAATGAAGTCGCGACTTTAGTGAATCAGAAGCAATCTGCCGGAAGCTATAATGTAGAATTCGATGGAAGTAATCTTTCGAGCGGGATATATTACTATAGAATTGAGTCAGGCAGCTTCGTTCAGACAAAAAAAATGCTGCTGATAAAATAATAAAAATAATATTATATCTTTCATCGGGATATTTATTGAAAGGAGTTCGAAGTCTTTAAGAATTCCGATGTCTCGACTTTGCTCAGAAAGATTTCCGAAGTCTGAATAATGCTTTAAGTTAGTTCAGCTTAGACTTCGGAAATCTCCGGTGGATTATACACGAGCCCCTTCCTTTTACAACAAATTCCATTTAATCCCAAAATCAGTTTGAGTATATTTACTTATGCAAAAAAACAAAACAAAATATTTAGTCACGGCTGCACTGCCTACTGCAAATAATTATATTCACATTGGACATCTTGTAGGAGCATATCTCACTCCCGATATTTATGTAAGATTCAGAAAACTCAATAATGACGATGTAATATTTATCTGCGGATCCGATGAATACGGGACGGCAATTGAAATGGCTGCGTTAAGCCAGGGCATAACGCCAAAGGAAATTATTGACCGTTATCACTTTTCAAATAAGAAAGCATTTGAAGATATTGGAATTGAGTTTGATATTTTTTCACGAACATCAAATGAAGTTCATCATAAGACCGCTCAGGAATTCTTTTTAAACTTATATAACAAAAATATACTGGTTCAGAAAACCGAAAAGCAGCTGTATTCAAATAAGGAAAAAAGATTCTTAGCCGACAGGTATGTTACTGGAACGTGTCCTGTCTGCGGATATGAAGAAGCCCGCGGCGATGAATGTCCTAACTGCGGAAGTAACCTTTCGCCTCTCGAACTTATAAATCCAAAATCGAAAATAACGGGCGATACTCCCGTTGTCAAAGAAGCGACACATTTTTATTTTCCTCTTGAACGTTATCAGGACAAATTAAGTAAATGGATTTTTTCAAAAGACAATTGGAAACAAAATGTTATAAACTACTGCAAAGGCTGGTTTAAAGCGGGTTTGCGTGACAGGGCAATAACAAGAGATCTTGAATGGGGTATAAAAGTCCCACTCGAAGGATATGAAGGGAAAGTAATATAGGTCTGGTTTGAAGCTCCGATCGGATATATTTCAGCAACCAAGGAATTATTCCTGGAACGAAACGAGCCGGATAAATGGAAAGATTACTGGCAGGGCGAAGACACTAAGCTGATTCACTTTATCGGGAAAGATAATATTGTATTTCATGCAATAGTTTTTCCTTCGATGCTGATGGCTCATGGTGATTTTATTCTTCCTGCGGATATTCCTGCAAATGAATTTCTGAATATAAAAGGCGAGAAGCTTGCCAAGAGCAAAGACAACGGGATATTAGTAAAAGACATCGTTACAAAATTTAATCCTGACGTGATTCGTTATACTCTTGCTTCAAACTTGCCTGAGAATAAGGACTCGGAATTTACATGGAAAGATCTTCAGACAAAAAACAACAGTGAGCTTGCAGCCATACTTGGTAATTTCATTAACAGAACAGTTGTATTTTCAAAGACTAAATTTGATAACAAGATTCCTGAAATAAGTCAGACTGAAAAAACTGATAATGACATCATAGAGTTTTTGAAATCACAGTCAATAATAATTGCTGATCATATTGACAATTTTAAATTCCGGGATGCATTGTTTGAAATCATGAATTCCGTAAGAGCCGCTAATAAATACTTCAATGATTGTGAGCCATGGAAATTAATTAAAGAGGATAAAGAAAGATGCGGGACTATTATAAATATTTGTCTTGAGATTTGTTACTCAATATCCGTTTTAATTTATCCGTTCCTTCCATTTACATCTGATAAAATTTTAAAGATATTAAATTTGCAAAAGAATGAAACTGATTTCAAATGGAATACTATCGGTGAAATGGTTTTAAAAGCAGGTGCCGCATTAGGTGAAAATGAAATTTTATTTCCTCAGATAGAAGATAAACAAATTGAAGAAGCCGCGGGTGTCAATGAAGTTGCGGAGGAAAATAATATTGTCATAGAAGATAACCTGATCAGCATTGATGATTTTAAGAAAGTGAATTTGAAAGTTGCAAGAGTTCTTGAATGTGTTGTCGTGCCGAAAAGTAAAAAACTTCTTAAGCTTAAACTAAAGGTTGGTGATGCGGAGAAACAAATTGTATCCGGAATTTCAGAGCATTACAAACCTGAAGATCTGATAGGTAAGCTCATTGTGGTAGTGGACAATCTAAAGCCGTCAAAGCTTATGGGCATTGACTCCGAAGGAATGCTGCTTGCTGCCAAGCAAAACGGTAAACTTAAAATTGTTACCATAGACGGCGAAATAGCTGAAGGAGCCGAAGTCTCTTGACGTTTGATTTTGGATCCCGGATTTACGATTTCAAAAAGCGAACCTACGTAATGGGAGTTTTGAATATTACACCCGATTCTTTTTCAGATGGCGGGAAATATATTGACAATAAAAAATCTGAAGTTAATATTAGTAAGGTTGTTGAAGATGCGCTGAAGATGGAAAATGACGGCGCTGATTTTATTGATATCGGCGGAGAATCAACAAGACCTGGCTCGGACGATATTTCAATCAGCGAAGAGCTCGAAAGAGTGTTACCCGTAATATCTCAGTTGAAAAAGAAAATAAGTTTACCTCTTTCTATTGATACATATAAGAGTGAAGTTGCAGAAGAAGCATTAAAAGCCGGGGCAAGCATTGTAAATGATATCAGCGGTTTCAGGTTTGACGCGAGGATAGCGGAAGTAACTGCGAAATACAATGCGAGCTGCATACTGATGCATATTAAAGGAACTCCAAAAAACATGCAGGTAAATCCTGAATATGAAAACGTGACAGAGGAGGTCTTTGATTATCTGAAGGAGTCCGTTGAAATTGCTAAAGGCAGCGGAATAAAGCAGGTCATTATTGATGTAGGGATTGGATTCGGAAAAACACTTGAACACAATCTTGAACTTCTTAGAAGCCTAAAGAGGTTTAGAGATTTAGGTTGCCCGATTTTGCTGGGTGTGTCAAGGAAAAGTTTTATTAATAAAATTTATTCCTCATCAGTCAATGAACGTCTTGAAGGAACGATAGCGGCAAACACAATTGGAATAATCAGCGGCGCCAATATAATAAGAGTCCACGATGTTTTGGAAAATGTAAGAGCAGTCAGAGTAACCGATAAAATTTTTTATAATTAGTCTAGTCATGAGCAATCCAGAAAACATTTCGGAAAATTTACTTACAGAGTCACGGGTTTCTTCGAAGGACAATGAGGAAATTTTCGAATTTGACATTACGGGAATGGACTGCACGTCCTGTGCAGGCAGCATCCGGACCTATCTTGAAAAATTACCGGGCATTGCTAAGGTAGAAGTAAACTATGCTTCCGAAAGCGGCGAAGTAAAATACAACCCGGAAAAAATCAATAGGGAAACAATAAAAAAGGAAGTCGAAAAACTCGGATATGTTATTTCAAGTGAAGATGAAGAATATGAAGCGGGAAATCTTAGAAAACTTAAACTCAGAAATCAAAGGAATAAGATTATCACTTCCGTTATATTGTCACTGCTCATTATGGCTATCAGTATGAGAGAACATATTCCATTGCTCAATATCATTCCGGTTTCAGAAAAATTATCACTCATACTGTTATTCGTATTTACTTCAGTTGTAATTTTCTGGTGCGGAGATAAATTTATAATGGGTGCGGTGACTGCTCTGAGGAACAGGACAACGGATATGAACACTCTGATAACGATGGGAAGCTTATCCTCCTATGTGTACAGTCTTATAATAGCTTCGAATATTATTTTTGGCTTTGGAATTATTTCACTCTCAAATTCGCATGAAGTATATTTTGAAACAGCTGCCATGATTATAACTTTCATTCTAATCGGTAATTATCTTGAAGCTGTTCTCAAATCAAAAACACAGACATCCATAAAAAAACTTAAGGAGCTTCAGTCTAAAGTAGTTAATGTTATAAGAGATGGTCAGGAATTATTTATTCCGTTCATAAAAGTAAAAGTTAATGACACTGTACTTGTAAAGACTGGTGATAAAATTCCGGTGGACGGTACCATTACTGAAGGATTTTGTGTCGTTGATGAAAGTGCAATGACCGGTGAAAGTCTCCCTCTTGAAAAAAAGACCGGAGACAGTCTGATAAGCGGTACGATTCTCAAAAACGGATTCGTAAAACTGAATGCCGAAAGAGTTGGAAGAGATACAATGCTCTCAAAGATAATCGCGCTTGTGAAAGACGCTTCAAATAAAAAACCAAGGATTCAGAAATTAGCAGACAGGATATCTTCCATCTTTGTTCCCGTAGTGATTTTGATTTCCATAGCGACTTTTCTTATCTGGTATTTTATTATCGGAACGGAATTTGACAGAGCTTTGCTTTTTGCCGTGTCAGTTTTAATTATAGCCTGTCCATGCGCATTAGGACTGGCTTCGCCGATTGCAATAATAATCGGTGTAGGTAGAGCCGCAGAGAACGGAATACTTTTTAACAATGTAGACGCAATTGAAAATCTTATGAAAGTGAATACGATTTGTTTTGACAAGACCGGAACGCTGACGACCGGGGAAATGAAAGTTAAAAGTATTTATGTGCTGAACGGAATCACGAAGAATGAATTATTGAAATATGTTTACTCACTCGAAAAATTTTCAAATCATCCTATCGCTAAATCAATTATAAATTACGGGATTGACCATAGCATAATTCCTTTCAGTGATGTCAGAGATTTTAAGAATGAATCAGGATTTGGGATTAATGCTCTTGTGAATGGTAAGGAAGTCTTAATAGGTAATGAAGAGTTCATTAAGAATAAACGGATCTCATTTTCAAACCTGCTGATTCAACAAAGCAATTATAATTTATTTGTCAGCATCAACAATGAAATTGCGGGCATAATTGAAATAGAAGACAAGTTAAAAGAGGATGCGGGAAAAGTAGTCAAGAAATTAAGGTCTTCAAACTTTAATATTTTCATGATATCAGGTGACAATGAAAACGCAGCCAAAAAAATTGCTAATGAACTCAGTATAAAAAATTATTCTTACAGAACAATGCCTGATGAGAAGGAAAAGATTGTGTCTCGTCTGCAGTCTGAAGGTAAAAATGTTGCAATGGTAGGAGACGGCATAAATGATGCGCCCTCACTTGCCAGAGCTAATGTTGGGATTGCAATTGGGTCCGGGCAGGACATTGCTATAGATTCGGCTGATGTAATTTTAGTTAAGGACGACCTTAATAATATTTTCAGGTCAATAAATATATCGCGGAAAACAGTTGCCGTGATAAAACAAAACTTCTTCTGGGCATTTCTTTATAACGCAGTTGCAATTCCATTTGCTGCGGGAGTTTTTGCTCCGCTGGGAATAATCATAAGCCCTGTGATGGCGGCAATGCTCATGGCATTCAGCGATGTAATAACTGTGCTGGGAAATTCTTTCAGACTGAAATATATGAACATTGATAAATAATTAAAAAAGTAAATAAGATACTAAATATATTTTATGTCAGATACAGAAAAAGTAGACTTTGACCAGTATGCAGGTGATTATGAAAAAATACTCGAAGATGATTTAAAATTTTTTGGTGAGGAAAACGGATATTTCGCGGAATATAAAGTTAAGATTGTAAAAGATAATATGCTGTCCGAACCGAAGAACATCCTTGAGTATGGCTGCGGCATTGGGTTAAACCTGCGATACTTCAATCAGTATTTTCCATCTGCCAAAATTTCAGGCTGCGATATTTCCGAAAAGAGTATAAGGATAGCGTCAAAAGATAACCGTAGCGCTGACCTGTTTATAATTGATGAAAACTCATTGAAGGAACGCGAAGGACGATTCGATTTAATTTTCGTTTCATGTGTCTTCCATCATATTGCTCCTGAACTTCGGGAAAATTCAATTAATCAGATACAGAGACTTCTGAAGTCCGGCGGGGCGCTTTATATATTTGAGCACAATCCTTATAATCCCGTTACCAGGAAAATCGTAAAGGATTGTATTTGGGATAAGGATGCCATCCTACTGAATACAAAAGAAACAATCGTGCTTATGACAAAAGGCGGATTCGATATTAAGGAAAAAATATTTACACTTTTCTTTCCCGCACAACTTGGATTTCTGAGACCTGTTGAAAAATTTCTGGGATTTCTTCCTTTAGGCGGACAGTATTATGTTAAAGGTGTGAAGAAATAATTTTCAGAAATGAATCCTGAAATTATTTTTTATATTTTTTACGGTAAGCCAGCACTTCACCAATCGTCTTGAATATTACCGAAGGTCTTGCGCCTGTGGATATACCATCGACTCTCGGCAAATGAAGAACACCAATCTCCGTGGTACTGTATCCTTTTCGTTTTGCTTCCAGCATAATCTCCGCATCAATAAATGCATCTACCGAATCAATATTTATTTCTCTGAACAGCTTTGTAGGAAATATTTTAAATGCACAGTCAATATCCCAATAGTGAATATCAAAAAGAATCCGCAGCAGATAATTATAGCATAGAGAAGTGAACTTCCTGTAAAGTGAATACTGCTTGTGCTTTCTGTAACCGACAATTATATCATCATATGGGAGCAGCGCTACAAATTTCTTCAGCTCTTCAAGATCAAACTGGTTATCACCGTCAGTATAAAAAACATAATCCAGCTTTGCATTTAAAAACCCGTCCTTGAGCGTTGCGCCGTAACCCATATTTTTTGCATGATGAATTACACGGACTTTATCATACTGTGCGGCAAGTTCGTCTGCAACTTCTCCTGTCTTATCAGGGCTTCCATCTTCTATAATTATGATTTCATATTCCTTTAATTTTAATTCATCCAGAACTTTTAATGCGGATAAAACTACTTTACTTCTATTTTTTTCATCATAATACGCAGGGAAGAAAACCGATAATGAAATGTTTGAGTTATCCGGCATTATTTTTTTTTAATAAGTAATTGTATGTGAGTCTCATCCCGTCTTCAATGTCAGTCTGAGGTTCCCATTTGAAAGTTTTTTTTATCAGTGT